>JANQQM010000179.1 GCA_028289365.1 Salaquimonas sp.
GCGGAGCTCGGTACTCCTATCACGCGGTTTTACGAAATATGCCTGTAAGTCGGGGGCATCGCAGTCCGGTCGGCGCAGTCGTTATTCTCGATTTCGAAAAAGATTGCAAAGCGGACCTACTACCAATCAATCGGGCCGAAGCTTTGCGAGCCACGATTACTCAAAATTTTTCCCGAGCAGGTAATTCCGGACGCATTCTGCAAATTCTCTATTTTCTTATCTGTAACCTGAAAACGTTCCGCTTGCGCTATTCAGATACCGAGGAAGCGGCGGATTTGATTGAAAATCATTTCGGCTCCTGGGAAACACCGATTCCAAAGGAGCCTGCTCTCAAACCCAGGCTGGCAAGCTATAATGCACCCGATCTCAACATGAAACAAAACCGTTTGAGACTTCCGACTGGAAAGCAATTCGTGAGATCTCCGGATGTGGTAGAGTATGAACTCGATGATACGAGGTTTTTGGCTGATGGTAAGGGATACGGGATCTACAAACTCGACCAGCTCTCCGGAGCCGCATGGAACGTCTTGGAATCCCCTGCAACTGCCGATGAGATCATTGAGTTGTTTCAGCAGGCGTTTCCAGACCAGCCGGTCGATAGGATCGCGTGTGATGTTCAAAAGCTGTTGCGTGGATTGCTTCGAAACCGATTGATAACGGACATTTGAGGAGGTACGTTGGACGACGGATAGACATCGATTGACCAAAGTTGAAAAATCTAGCGAAGGCATAATTACCCGACGGGCAGCCCTCGCCCGGCTCGGGATTGCGTCTTCCGTTGCCTACATTGCTCCGATTGCCGTAAAGCTCAGCGTAGCCCGTGCTTCCGGTGGGTCCGGTGCTTCTGGTGGGTCCGGTGCTTCTGGCGCTTCCGGTGGGGCCGGTGCCTCCGGTGGGGCCGGTGCTTCCGGTGGGTCCGGTGCATCAGGTGGCAGTGGGTCTGGTAATTCCAATAGCAGTGGGACAGGTAGTTCTGGCGTTAGCGGGCCAAGCGGAACCCATGAATTTTCGGATTTTCTTAACGCCAGAAAGGCTCACAAAAGTGGTGAGGTGAAACCACTTTACGAGGTAGTCAATTCGGTCAAAAAAGAGTTGGGTGGCAGCGTCATTGGTGTGCGATTCCGCAGAGGCAGAAACACACCGAGATATGAACTCAAAATGGTTTCGTCCAAAGGCGCCCTAGTTACGGTAACTGTCGATGCGCGCAATGCACGGGTACTGGATATTGCAAGGAATCGGTAAATGCGAGTGCTGATAGTCGAAGACGAGCCAAAAATAGGCCAGCGATTGAAGGACAGGCTAAGCGACGAGGGCTACGTGCCGGATCTTGTGACGGATGGCAAAACAGCATGGTTTCAGGGTGGAACAGAACACTATGCTGCAGCGATCCTCGATCTAGGACTGCCTAATATGGATGGTCTGTCAGTCCTACGGCATTGGCGCTCCGAAGGCGTGCAAATGCCTGTTCTAATTCTAACTGCTATCGGAGCCTGGCCAGACAGGGTGAACGGGATTGACGCTGGCGCGGACGACTACGTCGTCAAACCATTTGAAATGGAGGAACTGTTGGCTAGGCTGCGGGCGCTAATTCGCAGAGGGACTGGCAACAACAGCGCGGTCTTCGCTTTCGGCGATTTGGTGGTCGATATTCGACAAAATCGGGTAATCGAAAAGGGAGATCCCGTGAACCTGACTCCTACCGAATTTCGTCTTCTTCGTTATATGGTGCACAATCCAGGACGCGTAATCAGTCAGGAGGAACTAGCAAGTAACATCTACGAGGGCGATCAGGAGCCCGGCAGCAATGCCATCGAAGTCCTGATTGGGCGACTGCGTCGAAAATTAAAATTTCCCTATGTAGAGACGCGGCGCGGTTTCGGGTATGTATTCCTGCCAGGCGAGCCATGAAGCACTTTTCCTTAAGCCTTCGACTGATGATTGCGGCTGCAATTTCCGCAACGCTTGCAATAACATTTACCTGGTTCGTGATATCGAAGTTATTCGAGAAAATTTTTCAGGAAAGATTAATTTCGGAACTTTCGGTTGAACTGGATCAATTAACCGATTTGTTGCGCGTGAATGATACTGGCGAGGTTTCAGTCAATTCAATGCGTGATCAGAGATATACGGAAGTATTCAGCGGACATTATTGGCAGATAGAAACTACAGAACAGGTTCTACTAGTTTCCAGATCGCTTTGGGACCAAACGCTTAAGCTTGAGTACATTGGCAATCACGGTATCAAAATCGACACCATTGCAGGGCTTCCCGCTGGAAATGTTCTAGCTTTGAGTTGGAGCGTAGATGTTGATGGGGCGGTTTTTCCAAATGGCGTGATGCTGACAGTTGCGAAAGACCTTGTTAAAATTCGTGAACTGGCGTTTCGTTTCCAGAGAGATATCGCTTTGTGGATGGCGCTTTTAACGCTTGCGTTAGTCCTTGCGGCTTGGTTCCAAGTCCGAATTGGATTACGCCCCCTGGAAGCGGTTCGATCCGAAGTGGCAAGGCTCCGCAAAGGCTACCGATTGCGGCTACCACGAAGCTTTCCGAAGGAAATCCTACCACTTGTTGATGAGGTGAACGAGCTGCTAATTTCGCAAGAATCTTCGATCGAAAACGCTCGTAAGCGAGCGGCCAATCTGGCGCATGGTTTGAAAACACCACTGACGGTCATTGAGGCGCTGGCCGAAGAAAGCGACGGCGATGGTGAAACCGCGATCCGAATAGAAGAGCAAATAAAGGCAATGAATGTTTTTATTGAGCGTGAATTGGCAGTATCGAAGCACAATTCCGGCTTTCGACTGCAGACTTACATAGCGCCAGTCGCCAGACGCATGGTTGCAGCCATCGGCAAATTGCCTGTCACCGAACCCATTAGTTGGGAAGTTCGTATTCCAGAAGACCTTGCCATACCAATGAATGAATATGATATGGCTGAAATTTTGGGCAATTTGCTGGATAATGCACGGAAGTATGCCCGTTCACGGATCACTGTTTCAGGGTACCAAAAAGACAATCTTAGCTTTCTTAAAATTTCTGATGATGGAGAAGGTGTACCAGAGGAGGAGCTTGAAGCTATCGTTAGACGTGGTATTCGTATCGTCGGCAAATGGGAGGGGCATGGTCTCGGTCTGGCGATTGTAGAAGACTTGGCCGAGGCTAATGAATGCTCCGTCTTGATTGCCAATAGCCAGGATGGAGGTCTTGAGATAACATTGTCGTGGATTTCTCTTGTTGCAAATTCCAATGGCTCTGATGCCGCTGGCCCGAACAAATCTGCGAAAGGTGCATATCATCGGGACTGATGCACCATTTGAATTTACTTCAAATTACGAAACACAGCAGATGTTGGCGAGGTAGCTCCCCGTATCCGCTATCACTCTCTTGTATTTAACGAAAAGTTTTGAAAGATATTTCGTTGCCGGAGTATCACAGAATGCCGGATACCTGATAATGGCCTGAGATGACTGTAGATTGCTGTCGCCAAATGAGCTAATCGCGACACTAGGGCATTTTCCGTTTTGTGATAGTGCAATGCATCATCGTGTTGCCGAATTGAAGGACAACTAAAGGCCGTATGCCGAATAGACGTTTATGGCAGGTATTGGCACATTGCAGAAGTAGTTTAGCAACGAAGATATGTCTGTATTTGGAGTCGAAACTGCCAACCAGTTTCCCGCTATTTCACCGCTCTTGCGGAAGTTCTATAGTCCAAAACTTCGAACTTCGGTTATCTAGACCTCGGAGAATTTTGTACTCGGCGCATTTAGCGAGTAGTAGTTTGGACCAGAATTGCGGAACCAGCACTACAAAGAGCTCACAACAAGGCGGTGTCCGCCGCCGCTCATGGTTTGTAGTATTTCGTACCTCCAATTGAATGGATTTATCTGTTCAGATTGGTAGCTGTAACGGCTAGCAACCGGACACAATAAGACAGAAAGTAAGAATGATAGAAAGTGCAATCTAAAAAGATTCTAATTATTGATAAGTTACATTAAGTAAATGGTGCCACCGGATGGACTCGAACCGCCGACCCGCTGATTACAAATCATGCAAGACATATATCAGTAAGTGCCTGGCATACCCTATAGCATACCTGAATGAATGTACCGGTCATGCCCTGGGCTTCTCCCGTTTCGGGTCGACAAAAGGCAGGCTTGTCACCTGGCAGGGAAGGCGTTTCATTTTCCCGTCGAGGCGGCCGACCTCCAATTCAGTACCGTCTGCTGCGTTCTCGATTGCGACGCGCGCCATCGCTATTGCGTGCCCCAAACCAGGTGACACACAAGCGCTTGTGACAACGCCGACTTGTTCCCGACCGATAAAGATCTTGTCGCCATGCGCTGGTGCTTCGTTCCCGGAAAAAGACAGGCCCACCAGTTTTTTGCGTGGCGACGCGGCGTTGCGTTGGAGTGCCTCTCTTCCGATAAAGTCCAACTTCTTAAAGTCGACGGCAAAACCAAGCCCGGATTCCATCGCGTCAGCCTCCGATCCGAATTCCGCTCCCGCGGTCATCAGGCCTGCTTCAATCCGTAAAATCGCTAACGCGTCACTACCCATGGGTACGAGACCGTGGCGCTGACCGGTTGCCATCAATCCGTCCCAAATCTCTTCCGCATCCTCTCGGTCGAAAAAAAGCTCATAACCGAGTTCGCCAGTAAACCCGGTTCGGCTTAGCATGAACATCGGGCCCTCGCGATCGCCCAGCCGGGCAATTGTGAAACCAAACCATTTCAGGCTTTCAAGTGACGGTCGATTAGGCTGGGTTAAAACGACTTCGCGCAGGATATCCCGCGACTTAGGGCCCTGAATTGCCAGGTTGGCCATCCGAGGGCCGATCTCCAAAATGCGAACCGACAAGTTAAGACTTTCTGCCTGCTCACGCAGGTGAAGTGCCGAATTTTCGGAACCGCAACACCAACGGAATGCGGTCGGCTCGAGCCTAAAGAGCGTGCCGTCGTCGAGGACGCTGCCGCGTGAATCGCAGATTAGTGCGTAAATTCCGCGATGCTGCGCGAGTTTAGAAACATCCCTTGTCAGGCATTTTTGAAGCAGATGCTCCGCGTCCGGCCCGACAATGTCGAATTTGAGAAGGCTCGACATGTCTTGAAGCGTTGCTCTCTCACGGCACGCCCAGTACTCCTCTATCGTACCGGTCGAATCATAGTTCGTCGCTAGCCACAAATTCCGCGATACCGAGAAATTACTCGTTAGTTTTGAGGTGCGGGCGTGAAGTGCGGAATTTTCAGTGGACTTGCCCGCGTCTTCTGCATTTGCCCGCCAGGATACGCTACGGGTGATTTTGGTATTCTCTTCGTAGATGCGGACATGGATATCCGTCGGATTCCATCCGTTGATTGGATCCACATCGTCAGGGCAGGCGGTCGAAACGCAAACCAGATCGGTCAGTGCCTGCATGATCACATAGTCGCCCGGCCTGGACCATGCCTCATCCGAGGCGATTGCGTTTGTGTCGTCGATCCACGAATTGAAAAAGAAATTTATCGCCGGCCAGGCGCGCCGTGAGGCGATGCCGAAGGGAGCAAAAGCTGCGCTGATGTTGTCAGAGCAATTGAGGTGACCAGGAAATCCGCGTTCCTCATAACCTCTGGCAGTGCAAGCCAGCGCAAAAGTGTCGTGGCGTCCGACCGTGTCCTGGACCACAGCCAGCAATGGCTTAATATCCTGATCGAAAAACTTGTCGTGTAAACCCGGCATCGGATAAGCGGCGCGCGCCATGGTGCGTGATACGGTCGAGTCAATGTAACGTTCCAGTCCATCGTCAAGCGCGTCGGCCCGCATTGCCATAAAGTCCGAGCATTGCTGCCCCTCGACATCTATGACCTGAATAAACTGTCCCTTTTTTACCTGGTACGCTTTTGCGGTTCCACTTTCGATCCGCCATTCATCGCATACACTGTCCAACGGCGCGGGAAGCATGATGTCATTGGCTTTTTCTGCCTGGGCCTGAATCTGAACCCGAAACGAGCCGCCGCCGCCTGCCTCGAGCAGGGCAGGATCGACCGGCACGATTACAAACAGGCTGAATGCGGCCCGCGCTCGAAAGATGAATACATCGCCTGGTTCGGTACCGGCATCGAATACCCTGATCGATGTGGCCTCCGCCAGAGCTGTGTTGCGACTGGCGGCCATTGCTGCCATCTCACGCGTATCAAATCGCTGTTCGCCCAGGGGAACCGTTACTGCACCCGGCGCCTTTATCTGAGCTGGTGAAAAATTGCGTGACCGGTCATCCATTCCCGTCAGTAGGCAGGAGCTGCCACCATCAATATTTGTGATCGAGACAATTGATCCAGCCGAAACCGCGATGCTTCTGGCCTCGCCGCAAGCGACATCCAGCAGAGTGCCAATAGGTGTTTTCAATCCAATGTAGCGCCTGCGATCAATCAATGGCTCCGGAACAGCTTGTGTCACGTATCCTCCCGATGGTGTGTCATTTGTCAGCAAGTCGACCCAGGCCGGTGAGCCCCAGACAAAAAATCATCCAAAATCATGTTGAAGAGCAGTGGTTTTTCGAGGTGAGCAGCATGCGAACATCCGGGCATCACAGAAAGGCTGGAATTTGGAATGGTCTTCCACAATTCATTAATTTGATCCCACGAGTAGGTTCGATCTTTCTCCCCCCAAATGATTAGCGTTGGACATGGAATACTGCTTAGGTCATTAGTCCTGGACCAAGTCTCCATGGCGCTTAATCCTGCAAGCAGGGCCTGCAACGAAGAGTTTTCCGCAATTGCGGCGCAATTTTCATATTGATCGGCATGCTCGTTTTCCAAAAACCAGGTGGCGCAAATACGCCTGGCAGATGGATTCACGCCGTCTTCTAAAACCCGTTTCCTGGATGTCTCGAAGGATTCAAATCGGTTTGGAAGATTGCCCGTTGCTGCAGTTCCATACAAAACAAGCTGTTCAATGCAATCAGGTTCAAGCGCCATCATCTCCTGGACAATCATGCCACCCATTGAGTGACCCAACAGATCAAATCGATCAACACCCTGTCTGTTCAGTTCCTCCAGAACGTAGTTCGCAAACCCCTCAATGGTTTCCGGTGCTTCCAGATGCGAGTTCAGTCCATATCCTGGAAGATCAGGCGAAATGAAAGGGCGGTTTTCTGCGAAATATTCTCGTTGCAGATCCCATTGTTTGCTACCACCCATGAAACCGTGGACCAGCACAATTGGCAAAGTTGTCACTTGCGTTGTCCCTGGACAATTCGATCCAATATCATGGCGCAGAAGAGGATCGCGAACCCGGCGAGGATACCTTGCCCGACGTTTGCGTATTGAAGTGCTTCCAGCACATCTTCACCCAGTCCCTTGGCGCCGATCAAGGATGCAACGACCACCATTGCCAACGACAACATGATCGTCTGATTGATGCCTGCTCGGATTGACGGGGATGCCAGGGGAAGATCAACTTTTGTGAGGAGATACCACTTCGAGGAACCAAACGCGATGGCAGCTTCACGTACGTGTTCCGGAACGCCGCGCAAGCCAAGCACAGTCAACCGTACGACGGGCGTTCCTCCAAAGATCATTGTGACGATAACTGCTGCAGGCTTGCCGACACCAAAGAATGCGATGACCGGGACCATGAAGACAAATGCGGGCATGGTCTGCATGAAATCCATTATCGGCTGAATGACGGAGTAAAGCCTGGGCCGTCTTGCGCAAAACATGCCGAGTGGAATTCCAATCACAATGGACAAGCAAGCGGCTGTACCGAGCAGTGCCAGGGTTGTCATGGCTTTTTCCCAGAATCCCAGGAACCCCATATAGGCAAGGAAAGCACCGGAAAATATTGCTGTCCGGATACCGGCGGTAAGCCATGTGACCAGAATGATAAAGGCGGCGATCACCATCCAGGGCGTGTTAACGAACAAGACTTCCAATGCATCAAGTAGTGATCGAATGCCAAAGGTAATAGCCTCAAACAATGCCTCCGAATTTCGCACGCACCAGGCGATGAAGTCTTCCACCGCACTGACCGCAGTCAAACGGATATTACCATCAGTCGGAAATTGCGTCAGAACGGGAAATGCGCCAGGAAAACTGTAATGGACCATTGCGATGGCCGCGATAAGAACAGAAAAAACGGCACTCAACACGATATGCGCAAAGGGCATTCCTGAAGGTATCGAACTGTCGGACAACCAATCAGAAAAACGAGCCTCCAACACCGAGTTGGCGACGATTGACTCGATGCCCTTGGCAATGATCAATACGATCAGGCCGGTCAATGCGATCCAAACCCCCTGGCTTTCCATGGCGAGCGCCTCAGCTCGATAGCCATCAATCGCTGCTTCCAATGAATCAACTGTTCTACGTAAAGCATCAATCCTGTCGGTGTTGTTTTCGATTGCGGCTTCAAGCTGTTGCTTGCGCAGTTCAAGCGTTCCCTCAATTGATTCAACGCGAGCGACAGCGTCTGCCGAAAGGTCACCGAACAGGCCACGTGCAATTTGGACAAAAGCGAAAGTCTCGACAATCAGGAAGGCGACTGCCCATGTCCAAAGCCCGCGAGCTCCAAACCAGATTGGCCCGAAGATACCGGCAAAGATATTCAGCGTAGGCGTAAAATTGGCGTTCGCGCCGATATGCTTGAATTGATCCGCATAGTATTCCGGGTTGGTTCTGACAAATTCGGCAACCTCGGCACGACGAACTTCTTCTTGTGCAGCGACTTTGTCGGCATCGGTTTCAATAAGTGGATTTACATTTCCATCGTTCATGAAACCTCGGTCCCCTCAATCACGGTCCGCAGCAAGTCCTGGCGGCGGATTATTCCCACGTCGACTCCATTGTCTTCGACAAAGATCGGATTATCGTCGTCTATGGCCATCTGAATTAGCGTACTCAGCGATTCACTTTCGTTGACGCGCTGCGCATCCTTTGGAATAGATCGGCCTTCTAACGGCTGCATGACCGCATGGGCGCGCACTACTTTCAATCTTGAGATACCCGCAACAAAGTCCGCGACATAATCGTCTGCCGGATGCATCACGATGTCTTCTGCAGTGCCGATCTGGATGACACGCCCATCGCGCATGATTGCGATACGGTGTCCGATACGGACCGCCTCATCAAGATCGTGCGTGATGAAAACCGTCGTCTTCTTCAAAATATTGGACAGGCGCAGGAATTCATCCTGCAGTTGTCGCCGGATCAACGGATCAAGCGCGCTGAATGGTTCGTCCATCAGCAAAACGTCGGGATCTGCTGCCAGTGCACGAGCAAGGCCGACCCGCTGTTGCATTCCGCCTGAAAGTTCATGGGCAAACTTGTTTCCCCAAGCCGATAGTTCCACGATCTCAAGCATCTTCGAAGCCCGGGCCATGCGATCATTCTTGTTTACTTTTCTGATCTCCAGCGGCATTGCGACATTATCCAGGACAGACCGGTGCGGCATCAGCGCAAAGTTCTGGAACACCATTCCGATTTTCTTGTTGCGAAAGTCCATCAGCTCTTTCGGCGGAAGGCCCATCACATCGATGCCTTCAATTTCTATGCTGCCAGCCGTCGGTTCCAGGAGCCGATTGAAATGCCGAACAAGCGTTGACTTTCCGCTGCCCGACAGACCCATGATACAAAAGATCTCGCCGCGGTTTATCTCCAGGCTTACATCTGCAACACCAACAACCGCGTTGAAGCGTTCGAGGACTTCAGCTTTCCCAAGCCCTTCGTTCCGGATTGCAGCCAAAGCCGCATCAGCCTTCGCGCCGAAAATTTTCCAGACACCGCTGACCTTGATCATGCAGTCTTCTGCTTGCGTGTTGTCCATGTCAGACAATTGAACCCACCTGCGGCTCTAGGATGGCGAAATGGGACAGCGCCGCCATTACAGGAGGCGCTGTCAGGTTATTCATCAAAGGCCAAGCCAGGCGTCTACACGCTCCGGATTTGCAGCGACCCATTCCTTGGCAACTTCAGCTGGTTCACGACCCTTGCCGGAAATTTCGTAAGCGAAGCTTGAAACGTCATCGGCTTCAAGGTTGAAGCGCTCGAAGAACTCGGCAATCGCAGGTGACCGGTCAGCCAGTGATTTCGACCATGCGATCTGTACGTTTTTCAGTGCATCCTTTGTCGCAACATTGGATTTATCGTACCAGTCCGGATCATCGGAAGGCTGGACCATAACGTATTTTGCCGGATCGAAGGTCGGTTCAGTCAACATCTTGACGTCGAACTGATACCATATGGCGTGTGGCTTGTAGCAATAGAATGCGTAACCTTCAGACTTCGCGATCGAGTCCTTTACCCTTGCGGTTTTCACACTCTCTTCCGCACGGACCGGCTCAATGAAGTCAAGAAGACCGTAGTCACGAACCTTGACTTCATTGACGTTTGCGGACGCCCAACCAGGAGCACCAATCCACATTTCACCTTTGCCGTTGCCGTCGCTGTCCATCTTTTCTGCGACATCCGGACGACCCAGATCGGCAATATCCGTAATGTTGTTTGCTTCACCAAAGTCTTTTGAAACACAGAAGCCCTGGTTGCCTTCGTATGGATTACTGGAAAGCTGAACAGTACCGGCACCGTCTACGTATTTCTTGGTGAAACTCTCTTGGTTAGGCAGCCAGACATCCGGATGAACATCGATGTCACCCTTGCCCTGATCCATCGCCTGGAAGATTGTCGCATTGTTGCCAGGCACCATACCGGCTTCACCACCGATGCGGCTCTCAACAACCTCCTTCAACAGGTGAGCAATTGCTTGTGCACCAGTCCAGGAAGGAACTCCGATGTTCACCTTTTCAGCTGCAGATGCAACGCCAGCCACCATGCTCAAGGCTGTTGTGAGCGTCAGCACTTTCAACGTGTTTTTCATGATATTTTCCTTTCAATCATCAAGAATGACATCACTTTTGATCAGTTTGGATGATATCCTCGTAAGCGAACAAAGCCGCCGACCCCCCTGTGTGGAGGAAAAGGACATTATCGGTTGGTTTGAAAAATCCATGCCTTACCAGGCCGATGAGACCGGCCATGCCTTTCGCCGAGTAGACCGGATCAAGCAGAATTCCCTCGTAAAGCGCAGTGGTCGAAATCGCTTCCAAGGTTGATGGAGCGGGAATCCCGTATCCCTCGCCGACATATCCATCGTCGACGTGTATCTCGCTGGCTGCGATTGACGACTGTCCCAAGTTCTCGAGTGTAGAATTTACCAGCTTGTGGACGGCCTCGACCTGACGTTCTCGTGGTTGCCGGACACTAATACCCATTACAGGCAGCTTGCGTCCTGAAGCTTCAAAACCGGCCACAAGTCCTGCCTGGGTGCCGGTACTGCCGGTTCCCATTACGAGCCAGTCAAATGTCAGTCCGATTGACCGTTCTTGTTCGGCAATTTCCAATGCACACGACACATAGCCCAAGGCACCTGTTGGATTTGAGCCTCCACCCGGGATGAAATAGGGTCGATGACCTTCCGATTTTAGTCGTGCCACAACCGCCTCTGCCTCTGCATTCATGTCGAGGCCCGGGGGACGAAACTCAATTGTTGCACCAAAGATCTTGTCGAGGAACACATTGCCGGTTTCCTCGTAGGCTTCGCCCTGGCCGGGAACTCGCCGTTCAAGTAGAGCATGGCATTTCATGCCTACCTTGCATGCAGCCGCAGCAGTCTGGCGTACATGGTTCGATTGAACTGCGCCTTGGGTAACAAGAATATCGGCTTGTTGTTCGATTGCCTCACCAACCAGGAATTCCAGCTTTCGGGTCTTGTTGCCGCCGGTCGCAAGGCCCGTACAATCATCTCGCTTTATAAATAGGCTGGGACCTCCCAACTCCGCTGACAATCGGGGCATTTGCTCGATAGGGGTCGGCTGGTGGCAAAGTGAGACTTTTGAAAAGCCCGAAAGATCAAGGACTGATTTTGATTGAACAACGTTTGAGGCAACGCTCATGAACTTGACTACCACTCTTGGAGTTTCGACCCTCGGATTTTGATTTTGAGCCTACGGCTTCATGGCGCTTGCATCCAATGTTATGTTTTTCTAACATTATGCAAAAACTGCATAAGTAGCATCATATGGATTTGTCTTGGTTTAGAGATCTGGAGCAATTGTCAAAGACCGGGAATTTCTCCCAGGCTGCAAAGGTGCGCAATATCAGCCAGCCTGCGTTTAGCAGACGCATAAAAGCGCTGGAGGCTTGGGTTGGAACCAATTTGGTGGAGCGAGGGCGTCATCCCGTCAATCTGACGTCTGCAGGTAAGCAGATGCTTGAAGCCAGTCGTCAGGCCTTGGAGCGTCTCGAATATGAGCGCGCCCAGATCATCGAGGCCCAGACATTGCCAGACAAATATGTCGTCACATTTGGGGCGCAACACTCCATCGGCTGGCGGTTTTTCCCGGCATGGTTACAGGCATTTGAAAATGTATATGGCGCGATGATCTCGAGGCTTCGTGCGGAAGATCTACAGATTTGCATCGCTGCGCTGGAGAACCGGGAAATTGATTTCGCGATTGCGTTTGAAAGTGCCTATGGCCGGAGTATCGCAGAAGATTCCAGTCTTGAATCCATAAAAATTGGCACAGATTCTTTGGTGCCGGTATGCAAGCCCGGCGCTAGAGGGGAGCCTCTCTTTCTTTTTGATGCCGAATCCGGTCCGCGAATTCCATGGCTTCGATTTGGGGAAAGTGCCCCGATCACCCGACATATTGATCCGCTATTGGACAATGCCAAGATCAGAAGCCGACTATCGGTTGTTTACGAAAACTCCATGGCAGGTGCCTTACGTATACGAGCACGCGATGGTGACGGTGTTGCTTGGCTGCCCTACAGTCTGGTCGCACCAGATCTAGATTCCGGTATGCTGGTAATAACGGGAAAAGAGCACTGGAAAATTGATCTGGAAATCAGATTACTCAGGAACCGCGAACATACAAATATCGTTACACGCCGAATTTGGGCGTTTCTCGCAACCCGACAGCAAATCCCGCTAATTTAATAGTTTGGCTGACGCACACTGAACAATTTGAACCAGCAAACGTTGTCGATTCGTCTGCTGTGCTGACCTTGGTGAAATCGAACCAATGACTGATTTGGGCCAAAAACTACCGTCAAATCGGATTTTGGTGAATGTCTGAAACAGACCCCAAAGTAGACAATGTTTGCGGCAGCGAATTATGACTGCAAATGGCCCAAAGCAGACTTTCGGCCAGTTTCTGGGATTTGTTGTCCCATCCCTAAAGTTCCAGGTCACAAGCCGTGACAATTGGATAATCCGGAAATTCTATGCAAGGCCTTTCAGGAGATAACCAATAATGAAGGCGCACCCTGCTGCAGACATTCCTATCACAAATGTCTCCAGGCCAGACCACCACCAGGCTGCCATGGACCATTTGGCTTTGATTGCTCCGATGAGGAAAAATACAAGACCCGTCAACGCAATCGCCCAGATGAATGGAGAAGACAGATTTAGCACGAACGGAATGAGCGGCACTGCACCACAAACGATAAATGAAGCAAATGTCGATAATCCAGAAAGCCACGGAGACCGCAAATTGGGCGAAAGCCCATATTCCTCGACCAGCATGGTTTCGATCCACACTTTTGGGTTCGAAGAGATAGACTTTACCGCTTCCGCCAGCGCCTCGCCTTCCAATCCTTTAGATTTCAGGATTTGGTTTAGTTCTTCCAATTCACCGTCCGGGGATTCTCGAATGTGTTTTTTTTCGATCTCTTGCAGACGCGCCCGGTCGTCGATCTCGGTCTTTGTTCCGCTATAATTGCTTGCGGCCATGGAAAAGCCATCTGCAAGAAGATTTGCAAGGCCAAGAATCAGGATTATTCCGCTGGCTAACTGAGCGCCAACGACACCGGCTACAATCGCAAACGTTGTTACCGCGCCGTCGATACCACCATAGACCCAATCACGAAGGTAATTTGGTTTTGTTCCGGCCGCCAGCCGGCTCGCTATATCTGCTGCCTCATGACTGTGCTCAAGTTTCATGGTGAGCCACTACGTGATCATTCCGTCTGTAGCGTTTCAATGTAGTAAATTACGGAAAGCATCTTACCCAACGCTATGAACGATTCCTCTTCATCGACATTAGGGTCATCCAACACTTCAACTCTGAAATAATCACCCCAAACAGGCATTGCAGTGCGCCCATGGCCTTTTACTTCTTTGGTTGCTTTGAGTGTCTGATAAATGCGCTCAAATGGAAATTCGCCACCATTTTCCTTTGAAAGTTGGGAAAGCGCCTTTGGTCTTACCTTGAACAAATCGGCGATATCGCCGTCACCATTTCCTGTTATCCCATGACAGACCGCGCAGTTTCCCTCAAAAATTTCTTGCCCGGCCTTCAGTTCATCATCGAGCGCATATCCGTGATCGGGAATCCCTCCGATAGCCAAGCCCACTAATACGATAGCGATATTTTTGGCGGTCATTTTTGCTCCTTTCGAAACAGAGCCTAAAGGAACCTGATTATATGAAGACGGAAAGTTTATTGCATTGATGTGCGTCAAGCTCGTTTAGACATGAGCCGTCCGTAATCATGTTGACGACTGCCAGGTATCAGGAAATTCGGGCATCATCTCCTAATTTGATGAATGTGGATTACTAAAGATTTGAAGATGTCCAATATTTTTAGCGTCAGTAATCGAGTGGGTTTTATATCTTTGTTTTGCAGGCGTATTAAGTTGGTCATAGAATTGTTCGCTGAGTCGTATATCCCCCATCAATACCGACCCGTCGACTACATCCGTTGCGCGAGCTTCTTCCAGCCTTGCTGCCTTGTTTACGTCAGGCCCGATTATTGTGAACTGATGGCGTGTCGCTGAACCAAAATCGCCGCTAAGTACATTTCCAATATGCAAACCAATCCGTAGCCGAAGGGCTTCATCGCCGATCTTGATTTGGGAGATTTCCGCGATGGCTTCTTCGGCTGCCCGTAGAGCTTTGAGGCAAATTTGATCTGTATCTTGAGAATTTCCAACAATCCAGAAAGCCATCAAACCATCACCAATGAACTTATCGATATGGCCGCCATGGTTCGCGATGGGTGTTGATTGGGCATTAAAGAATCTCTGGATGATATCGGCAATGCGCTCAGGAGCCATGCCAAGCGTGCGTTGACTAAAATCAACGACATCGGAGAACCAGATAACCGCATTCTCTACACGGTAATCGGTGAGGCGATCACTACCAGACTGCATCCGACGTCCAAGAGCGTACTCATTGGTATAGGCTCGAAGAATACGGGTATCATCTTCAAGCTGCCGATTAAGCGAAGCCACCTTGTAACTCGCGTTCTTTAGTTTGAGGGAAATTATGCGCGCAATGTTGCGCCACAAGACATCGCATTGTGGATGCGCTTCCAGCTTGGATTTTTCTATGATTAAAACTTCGATGGTGTTTTCATTGGCAACAAGGTCAAACAAGCGTCGGTAACCGTTTCCCAATAGATTTTGCTCACCAACAATTTCATGGCGACGCCTGACAAAAAGGGTTCGATCATGGTCTCTTATCGAAACTGAGCCGTTTACGATAATCCAGAGGCATTCTGCAACATCACCATGGCGGCAGAGATAGTCACCTTCCGTGTATCGAAACGGCCTTGGCTCCAGCAGTTCAATGTCGCTGACATCATCGACTAAACCGCTGGCCAAAATCGCATCGACATAGTCAGCATCCAGTGCCTGATCAGTTCTATTTTTCTGGCTGACAACTTTCACATCAATTGCCTTCAGCTGTCCTCACACGGCCAGTTGGGGCTTGGCGACAGGCTCTCGGGTAGTTTTGTTGAGTCATCACCGCAACTCATGTCAATCTGCCATTGGGCCAGGCCGGTAGCATCGGATAAATCGACGCCCTCAATCCTGGTTAGAAACAATCTGGCGTTGGTAAAGTCGATTGGGCCCGTAAAAGTAGTTTCACGCAGATCAGTTCGTGCCAGGTTGGCAAGCGTGAACACAATTCCAGAAATTTGGGCACCAGTGAAATTCACCCGACCGAGCTCAGCCTTTGAAAAATTGGTATTGGTCAAGTTCGCGTTGGAAAAATCAGCACGCTGCATTTCTGATTTTGTGAAGTTGGCATTTTCTAGATCTGCACCGACAAACGAACTCCGGAAGCCATGGACCTTCTCAAAATTTGAACCCTGGGCTTTTGCGTTATCGAACGTAGTCCGGACTAGTGTTGATTTCGTTAGATCGGCGACATTCAAAATTGCTTCGCGTAGATCAGTAGAGGTAAAATCGGTTCGACCTAGATTTGCATTGCTTAGATCAGAGCCCTCCAAGATGATGTTTCGCTTGCGGCAATCTTGCCAATCGATATACGGAGCGGGTTGAGCCCGGCAATCTGTTGCGAGTGCCGATGTTGCCTCAGATTCAATAATTAGAAACATCAATGCCATCATAGAAGTCACTGCTAAGCGAGCGTATTTTGCCATGGCTGCGCCTCCAGTTTTGAACCAAGTATTTATGTGTCACCTATGATCCGCTTTCTTAAAGCAATCCGGCCGATGGGTCGTTGACCTTGGTCAATGCCTTACGTCTGTAAAGAGCGGCTCTTGAGCAGAATACTGGCTGGTCATAGTTTGTCGGGGTCCAAGTAATGGTATCTGTATTATGATTGGTACCTTCAATTTTTCACGATCCGTAGAATTGTCTGCAGCACTTCTTCTAGAGAACCGCTTGTCGCGACCCTATGCCAACTGATCTCACCAGGATCGCGCCCGAGTTGTTTTTGCAGTACTGATGGTGTGGCGTCTGATGGACTTTGATCGCGCGTTTCAATCCGTTCAAAAAGCGTTTCAGAGGCAGCCTCAAGCCAAACACCAAAAAATGGAATTGACGCTTCACGGGCGGCTCTTTCGATAGCTTTGCGACGCTCTTCATCTAGAAAAACCCCGTCTACAATGACGACACCACCGGCCGAACCAATTTCAGCGGACCGATTGCGCATGGAATTATAAACGCTATCGGAAACATCTGAGGTATAAGCGCTCGCCTCGAGTTTTTCTTTTGGCCGCTTTCCGAAGATGGCTTTGCGGATCCGGTCGCTTTCCAGAACTCTCGCGCCAGGCAGGGGACCGACGAGCGGTGCCAGACTCTCGGCAATGGTTGTTTTTCCGGTTCCGCTTAATCCTCCGATTGCGATTATCGCCGGTTGGCAATCTGTTAGGCATAGTTCTGCAAGTTCAAAATATGAACGGGAAGTCCTTGTAAGTTCAGCGACACACTCAGAGCTTTCTGCTGCTTGCGTAGCGATGACATGAGCTCTTACTGCAGCACGGATTGCGGTAAAGAAAGGAACAAGGACAAAACCTTCATCATCAAAACTATGATCGATGTAGCGGTTCACGATCCGGTTAGCTTGGCCATTTAGATCGCGGTGACATAAGTCCATAATCAGAAATGCGAGATCATAAAGAACATCGATGGTTGCCATTTCATCGTTGAATTCCAGACAATCAAACAGTACTGGTGCGCCATCGATGAGCACAATATTCCGGAGGTGCAGGTCTCCGTGGCATCGACGGATCTTTCCTTCATACTGGCGCCGGTCCAACAAATCTCGATGGTGCTCAAGACAAGAATGAAATCTGAAATTTACGGCTTCGAGTTCTTCCTTTGAATAAATGTTACTTGTGGCAAATCCGGCTTCGTTAATGCTAAGCACATTCGCAATATTGTGGTACCCGCCCGATTGGATCGCCTGCGGAGCATTCTGATGAAACTTTTCAATGACCCGCGCCAATTGATCCAGGATCTCGATCGTCAATCTGCCCACGGCCGCGAGGTGGTCAAGGAGAAATTCCTGTTCGAACCGAACCATTTCCACAACGGTGTCAACCAGTTCACCAGGACAATCAAAACCAAGCGTGCCACCTGGCGTTTTGGTGATAAGTCGAATGCCGAGATAGAGATCTGGCGCGGTCACCCGATTCAGTAAGACTTCCTTTCTGCAGACTTCTTCACGCAGTTTGGCAGTGGAGAAGTCCAGATAGGGAAGTTTGACCGCACGCTTTAGTTTATAGGCCCGTTCGCCGGTCAGGAACACCTCCGAAATATGGGTTTCAAACCGATCGACCGGCTGGCCAGAATGCGAAGCCGGATCGGACAGAAAGGCAATGACGTCACTTTGATCTTCAGTAATCATGGCCTGTGTCAGTTGTTAGCTATTCTCCCGCCGATGCCGATCATTTGGCACCGGCTTGGCGCAGGAGATAGCCTATTTCGATCAAACATCAGAATCTGTTCACCGGTACCTTGAGGTAAACATGGCCGTCGTCTTCTGCCGGTGGCATTTTTCCTGCGCGCATATTGACTTGTAACGATGGCATAATCAGACGTGGCATTGCGAGTTCCGCGTCACGCTTGTTTCGCATGGTCACAAAGTCTTCACTGCTACGACCTTGGCCTACATGCTTGTTCAGCTTCTTCTCTTCGCCGATCGTGGTCTCCCAGGCATATTCCTCGCGGCCCGGGGCCTTGTAGTCATGACCGACAAAAACGCGTGTTTCGTCGGGAAGCGAAAAGAGTTTTTGGATCGAGGCATAGAGGGTTTCTGCAGATCCACCCGGAAAGTCTGCTCGTGCGGTTCCAAAATCCGGCATGAACAAGGTATCACCGACAAAGGCAGCGTCCCCGATCAGATAGGTAAGGCATGCAGGCGTGTGTCCAGGCGTATGCAGAACTTTGGCTGTTATACTGCCGATTTCAAACGTGTCGCCTTCGGCAAAGAGTTTGTCAAACTGGCTACCGTCTCTTTGAAACTCTGTACCTTCGTTAAACACTTTACCAAATGTGTCTTGAACGATCGTGATGTTTTCGCCAATGCCAATTTTGCCACCAAGCTTTTCTTGCAAGTAAGGAGCTGCGCTCAGATGATCGGCATGAACGTGCGTTTCCAAAATCCAATCAACCACCATTTTTTTATTCCGCACAAACTCAATGATCGTATTGGCTGAATCCAAACCGGTTTTTCCGGCTGCATAATCGAAATCCAGAACAGAATCGATGATAGCACAGTGATTGGTTTGCGGATCCGTTACGACAAACGATGCAGTGGATGTCGTTTCGTCGAAAAATGCTTTGACTTCAGGTTTCATCGGATGCCTCCATCAAGTATGAAACTCACATATTAAGGAAATTGAATATTTCAATAAGGACCATACAAAAATATTCAATAATTTGAATATTAACTTAGGCTAGCTATATGATGAGTTTAATAGACACCAGGTATGTGGAAGATGGATTTCCAAACATCAAATGTAAGAAAATCTATTGCTGAACTCGCTGGCACCGGTTCTGAGGCGCCGGAACGAGCCGCTCGTTTTCTCAAATCGCTCGCGCATCGCGATCGGCTCAAGATACTTTGTATCCTTGTAGATCAAGAACTGTCGGTATCTGAAATCGAGGAAAGTGTCGGGTTAAGGCAATCCACGGTATCCCAACACCTCGCTCGAATGAAAGAAGAAGGTTTGTTGAGCGCACAACGGAATGGTCGTCAGATTCTTTATTCAATAGCCGATCCAACCGCTTTAAGCATTATATTGCTCTTGTATAAGCGTTTCTGTGAAGATTAGCCTTTCAAGTTCTAGCCGATTTATTGCCAATCTGAGCGACGAACCATGGCCGGCAAGAAACATTGCGGTGAGAAATTTTTGGAGCTGTCATGGCTGGAAATGGAATTGAACGCAGTTCGCTAGCCGTTCAGGAAATTGATCACTATCCGCGCAGTTATGCACCAGGAGTGAAACTTGTTGATCGTCGGAATTTTAATCTGGATCAGCAAGATTCGAACAGCGTTGCTGATGTGGAGCAATGGCTTTTTAGTGCAGCAAGCAAGGCTCTAGACGCTCCCGATTTCATAAACAAATTTGCCTGTAGATTAGCAAAAGCCGGTCTAGGGGTGGACCGGTTTATTCTGAACGTCGGCACACTCCATCCCCAGGCTTACGGTTATGCCTGGCACTGGAATATTGTCGATGGCCTTTGCGATGAAATTCAAATTAGCGAAGATACACTGCTTTCCAACGCCTTCCGGCAAAACCCAATATGTTGGGTGATAGAAAACGGCGAAACGATACGAGTAAACTTGAAAGCTGATGACGTTGATTCATTGAGCCCTCTTATGAAGGAGCTCGCTGCATCCGGATTTTCAGAATATGTGGCGTTTCCATTATCTGCGAGTGGTGAAAAGTACAATGCAGTTACCTTGGCAACTTGTCAGGCAGACGGTTTCAACGCTAGTCAAAACGAGCATTTGATGCGGCTTCTCGATGTTTTTGCGCTGCACGTCGAGCGGCATATCATTAGCAGAATCGCTAGAAACATCTCCTATACTTACCTTGGGCGCGAAGCTGGCGAGAAAGTCGTGAGCGGGACCATAAAGCGTGGTACCGGCGTAACTATCGAAGCTATTGTCTGGAGTTCCGACATGCGCGGATTTTCCGAATTGTCAGAGTGTTTTGACAGCAGGACGGTTGCAGATGCACTGAACCAATACTTCTCGGTAATGGCCGAAGCGGTGATACGCCGGGGCGGCGATGTTCTCAAATTTGTAGGTGATGGAATGTTAGCGGTTTTTCCGCTCGCTGACTTTGCCTCACCCAAATTGGCGGCAGAGGCAGCAGCTGCTGCTGCGCAAGATGCTGTGCAAGGGCTCGCACAAGCAAATCAGCAAACGGCGACCAATGTGGAGTGGGCGCAAATGCAGACCGGAATTGGGCTACATATAGGCGAAGTCTTTTTTGGCAATATTGGTTCAGCAAAGCGCTTGGATTTTACCGTTATAGGTCAAGCGGTTAACATAGCTAACCGAATTGAAGGTCTCTGTAAGCCACTGCAAAGAAATATACTAATGTCAGCACCTATGGCCGATCTACTGGATAGTGATGTGGTAGCATTGGGAGCGCATTCGTTGGGAGGCATACAGACTCCTGAGGAAATTTTTGCATTACAACAAATACGCTAGGCAGGAACAAAGTTACTGCGCTGTCGAGCCGCCAACAATACCTTCACATGGCGCTAAGCGGACGGCTTGTCTTTATCTGACCACCAAAACGGCAGCTTCAGAATGAGCTGCAATCTTTCCACCGTTCGAGGGCCAGATATAGTCCACCAATGTTGGAACATGTGAAGCCATTATTACAAGGTCGGCACCAACTTGCTTGACCGCCCGTAGCAGAACATCATCGACATCGGTTACGAGGTCATGACCGACGAAGGCGCGCGATGTCGCATTTATTCGGTGCAGAATTGCCTGCTCGCTGGCAAATTCGTCGAGCTTCTGTGCAAAGTCCTCCGGATTCAGCGCAATTCGACCAGGTTGTTCGTTGGTAACACCAACATAACAAATCGGCGCCTCGTAATGTTTGGATAAATCTGCGGCAATTGTCAGCGATTTATCAAGTTGATCGACATGTCCCAGATCAATGGGAACCATTATCTGCTTAAACACGATTTCCTCCTTACGCTGCCACCTCAGTTTGGATCCACAGTTGCGCACAGAAGGGAATTTGTCATTGAGTTATGTCAACGGCTAGTTAGCGTCTATAGCTGTCACACGTACCCGCAATGATATCCAAAACTCCCGTGCTGTAGCCAATGTTCCCACGTGAGCTTCGTGCCAACAGCGGATATTCGATCGTTCTTGGGTTTGGATACACAGAAGAAACTACTGCTGATGCCTCTCAAAGACACGTACTTGTAGTGGCGCATTAGTTAAAAGTAGACGACAATTTTTTGATCTAGCGACGCTGTGCGCCTCACATGATTTTGCTCCAAGGATGCACTTTGGGGGCAGCTTCTGGGTGGTTGCGAATGAAATGATGCAATACATGAAGAAGATGGACTGTATGCTCCTTGTCTCCGCGTGATTGCGACTCACGAATATCTTCCACAATCATACGAAAAATCTCTTCGGTCCCGTGTTTCTGATTAACAAGATACTGACCGATGGCAATCGCTACAATTTCAGGAACGTGTTCGTGCTCGGCAATCGCCAGTACTTCTTCTTCTGTCAGGTCACACAGACCCAGGCAATCTTCCAAGCTAATCATCACAAACAACATAAAAGCGCTTAAAGCGCATTATGACAAGTCTGTGAATATAAGCTAGATTATTGTCGAGATCGAATGGAAGCTTAACAGTTCCCAAAAATTGGACATATGGAGCATTTTTCTTGTAGGCCGACAATTCTTAGCGTTTCAGATTCAAGGGCATATTTGATGATAAGCTTACTGCGCTCGAACCCAAATCGGAACATTCCGGGTTAGGACGCATTTTGGCTCAAGATCTCGTTCCCAATCAGCAAGATAATCAAGTTGTTAAAGAAGATAAGGTTCTTGCATTCCTGGAAAATCTGTCTGGTAACTCTCGAGGCATGATCGTATGGCTCTCGTCTGATCGGTTGTGGGCTGGTATGAACAACGATGGCATGCTCTACGTCGTTAAAGACTCAGAAGTTTCCACGAAAACAGAAGCGATTGCTCGACTTACCTGGTTGGGAGAGACTTACGAAATCGAGGCACTATCGGATAACGATATTTGGCTTAATGGACGTAAAATCAGCACCGCTCAGCTGCTACATGGAGATATGATTGAATTTGGAGACGAAGGACCGATGTCGCGTTTTCGTCTTTGCAAAAACAATTTTCCAATCCGTTGGCCAATAGAAGAAATTCTAAGTGATGCGCTGGCCTATGCAAAATCGAGCCGACGACCATTTGTGTCTCGATTGGCACAAACGCTTTACCTGAGTACCAGAAGAATTATTCTCGAAACATCAGTCTTGTTTCGTATTGCCGTCTTAACCGCC
The DNA here is from genome assembly GCA_028289365.1 of Salaquimonas sp. Classification (GTDB taxonomy): domain Bacteria; phylum Pseudomonadota; class Alphaproteobacteria; order Rhizobiales; family Rhizobiaceae; genus BOKV01. Next base: position 22,804 of record JANQQM010000179.1, read on the forward strand.
CTAATTGCACTGACAGTGACAATGGTGATGCAATATCGTAGCGACAAACTCATACAACAAAGTATCCAGGATGAGGCGCAGCGAATTGAAGCGCTAGCAATCCTCCTTGCTGAAACTCGGCAGCAGAAGCTGGATGCCAGCGAAGTTGCGTTGTTACGCGAACAACTGGATCTGCAATTGAGTTCCAACATAAAACGCTTGGAGATGCTTGAGCGCAGAATGGGGGCCTCTGCGCGTGTCATAAGCGAAGCAACTGAATCAGTTGCCTTTCTTCAAGGTGCTTACGGGCTAAGACAGTCAGAGAGCAAGAAATTACTGCGACACGTTTTGGGGTCGGATGGATTACCGTTACAGTCAGCCTTTGGCCAACCTCTGGTAGACGTGGATGGAACCGGCAAACCTCTGGAGTTGCAATTCACAGGCACCGGTTTTCTGCTAAAGGACGGCAATTTCCTTGTCACCAACCGGCATATTGCTGAGCCATGGACAATAAATGGTCGGCTGCAAACATTTCAACAAAGCGGCTTGACTCCCGAAATACTCAAACTTGTTGCCTTTTTGCCCGGTCTGCAAAAACCAATTGAGGCGGAGTTTCATCGGACCAGCAAACAGGCTGATTTGGCTTTATTGACCCTGGATTCATCAGAAATTAGCGGGCGCGGTTTAACCTTATCAGAAGACTCGCCAAAAATCGGCGATGAGGTAATCTTGATGGGATATCCAACGGGTTTGCGAGCGCTTCTTGCACAAGCTGGACGCGACTTTCTTACGGCGCTTGAAGAGACGGGAGACACAGATTTCTGGATAATTTCACAGCGCTTATCTGAGCAAAAGAGAATTGCACCTCTCGCAAGTCGTGGGATCATTGCTCAAATCACTCCTCAGGCCGTGATTTATGATGCAGAAACTACGATCGGTGGCAGTGGTGGTCCTGCACTGGATCGTAATGGGAATGTAATTGCCGTGAACGCTGCAATCTTGCCAGAGTTCGGAGGAGCTAATATCGGCGTGCCGGTTAACGAACTGCACCGACTGTTAGATGATGAAGAAGATAACTAACCAGGCAAGATTATTCTGTTGTTCGATAAGGTGACAATTGCACCACTAGAACAACCAGGAGCGGTGCAATCACCGTAATCATGCCGACAGTGATCAGTAGTCTGCCTAATTGAGAATAGTCTGCTACCGAGATTATTTCGCCGGTTACCGGGTCAGTTGATGCGCGTGTTATCAGAAAAATCTCATTCAGATATTTCGTACCGAGACTGCTCGCCGACAACGCCATATTGGTGAAAGAGGCCATTACCGCAAAGAACGTGGCTTTCAAATCGGTTGGCGCATTACGCGCAATCCAGGCCAGCATTGGAACCATCGCTACCTGTCCAAGCGGCGATTCAATTGCAGTATCCAGGACTGCAATAAAACGCGCGTCAACAATTCCGTTCGTTCGTGCGGCAGTCCATTCATGCACCCCGAAGTACAATCCGATATTCGGAAGAGACAGCACACCTGCCGCAATGGTCAGCAAGACAACGATGTAGGCTATTGAACGGTCTGCCATTAGTGGCCGTAGTAAAATCAAACCGAATAAAGCAATCATCGACGTGATGAGCGACAAGATCGACAAGAACTGTTCATCGAAAAGAAGCTCATCTATCTCAAACCAGGTAAGGCCAGGTCCCGGCAGAGGTACCGCACGGAATACAAAGATGATTACAGCAGTGCCTATCAGGGCATTAGCGGCCTTCGGCTCGAGCGATTTAAGCAACTGACTGATCAAATAGATTATAACGGACAGGGTGGTGATAAAGACGACTTCTTGTGAATACTCGAAATCCGATGTGCCCAGGACCAGGCTGATAATGAAAAATGCAAATCCACCACCCAGTATCTGCCAGTTAACTTCGGTCTTGCGTTCCAATTCTGACTGCGCCGGGTTTGTATTGGCGCGCCTTCGTTGAATGATCATGTGCAGCACCATTCCGCTGACAGATATGACGGGAATCGCCAGAGCAATCAGATAGACACGTTCATACAGTGCCAATCTTGTTTCGCGCGGCATGGCATTGGCATCTGAAAAAATCCAGATATTGACAGCCGCGACTGACATTAAGCCCAAAATGATGGAAATTCGGCCGAGAGTCTGCATCGTCGTATGCATTGCGCGCAGCTGCGCTTCGTCGAAAGATTTTCCACTATCATCCGTTCTCGGCACGGCTTCGACTGTCATTGCATCTGCCACAACATCCTGGATTGCATACCCGGAAGGTGCCAGAAGCAGTGCAATGACATACCAGGTCTCGAGCTGGAGTATCTCCCGCATCAGATCCGGGTATGCCACCAGCCCGAACATTATCAGTATTGAAAGTGCGATTAAGCCAGCGCCGAGTAGGATAAGAAGCGCCTTCCAACGCCAAAAGAGATCTACGACGTGGCCAAGCGGTAGTTTGAGTATCCAGGGCAAACCTGCCCAGAACGCCAAACCCGCGATAAATGACGCGGACAGATCTAGATATTCTTTGAGGAAAAATGCTCCCACGACCGAGGTGAGCCCAGAAACGCCGGCGGCAAAATAGACCATGAGAGGCGGCAGGAACGACCAGCGCATCTGGTTGGCGAGATCCAGGAAAGTTCGCTGATACCAGGTGCTTTTTTCTAGCTTGCTATGTTCCTTTTCCCTGGTCATTTAATAATTGCTGGTTTTGAATTTGTTTTAACGCTAATGCATCGCATCTGGCCCCGCACCGCAATCTGTTCACGGATTCAAACAGTCTGGCAACACCCGGACAATTGTTGCAATCCAACTCAGCACAAAGAATTCAAGTGGATGATTTGTTCAACTGCACTTCTCGCACTGATAAGCCAGAGTGATCATTTGCATTTACAGCAGTTTGTTCACAACTTTGGATCTCTCATTCTAAGGTACACCAACCAGTAAACTACCCCCACCATTAGACTGCCGCCGATCAGGTTTCCAATTGTGGATAGCAGGATATTGTGCGCCGCATTGGTTGGCGTCAGCATGACTAACGTTGGCGATCCAATCTCGATCAGAGCCCAATTCTTGAGTAACAAGCCGTAGGAAAGGAAATAGATATTGGCGATGGAATGCTCAAATCCAGCCGCCACAAATGCAGTTATTGGGGGTATTATGACCAATACCTTGCCAGCTACATCTCTTGCAGCAAATGACATCCATACCGCCAGACAAACCAGCACATTGCACAAGATCGACAAATAGAAGAGCTGACCAGAATCATAGGACGCTTTTAAGGACGCGATCCTCAGGGCATTTTTGCCTACTTCTCCATCGTGAAATCCGTGCTGATGGGACATGAAAACCAGCATAGCTGTGGCTGCACCGCCGATGATATTTCCGATATAAATCAGCGCCCATGCACGTAACAGTTTTGAAATTCCGATGCGTTTGCTGGCATAGGCAATAACCATCAACGTGTCGCCGGTAAAAAGCTCGGCGCCGGCTACAACTATCATGATCAGACCGACCGAAAAAACCAGCCCGCCGAGAAGACGCGATACACCCCATGGCAACTCACTTGCACCGGTGGTCACAATCGTCATGAAGTTTGCGCCAAATGCGATGAATGCGCCCGCAAGAATACCCAGCAATATGAGCGTTAGCACATCCTTGCCCGCTTTCATTTTTCCTGCGGTTTCGCAGGCTAAAGCTATTTCAGGCGGCATCAAAAGGCTGACATTGACAGGGCTGACCTGTCTGTTAGCCGATTTTCCCGCCATTTCCTCTATCTCTGTTTTCAATGCAACTCCCCACTTGCCGGGTAATCGCTAGTACTGCCAGGTGCTGAAATACGCTAACCTTGTAGCCGGATTTGAAAAGAGTGCTTTGTATCTTGAGTGGAAGCACACTTCAGACCGGTACAGATAAAATGGGATAGTTTGATCGAAAATGTATTGATGTTGATCAATACCCGTTCTGGAAAAGTCTTTCGTGCCTTCACCACATAATTGCCGGGAAATGTCACCATCCATCCATGTTCAAATCAAGCCGATGACCAACAGGGACAAGCAAGTTATGAATCCAAGAATTGGCACCCATAAGGGAACTTCGAAAGCATCATGATGGCCGACTCCGCTTGATATTTTCAGTCTGATGAGCGCTAGGTTTACGACCATAAAGACAATCAGCACGATTTGTGATGTCAGTTCGGCAAGTTCAGTCATGGGCACAAACAATGCAAGCCCAAGGATCACCAGGACTACGACAATGGTAGATACCAGCGGCGTATGCGTTTTGGGATTAACATATGTCAGCAGTGAAGGCAGGCTTCCCTGTACAGACAGACCATAGAGGACTCGTGACGCCATAATCATTTGTATGAGAACCCCGTTTATGGTCGCGATAGATGCAATTAGGCTGAATAGCCCCCTCGTGGTTTCACTGGCACCTCCAAAGACCAAGGCCAAAGGGGCTGCAGATGCAGTCAAGTCATTCATTGGAACGACTAAAACGACGACAGATACAACTGCAACATATAACAACGTGGCGATCACAAGTGTGAAAATGATCGCCTTTGGAAGGTTGCTTCGTGGATCCTTCACTTCCTCTGCTACATTTGCAATATCTTCAAAACCGACGAACGCAAAAAAAGCCAGCAGGCTAGCGGAAGCAATTCCACTCCATGCGCCAAGTTCAATTGGTGGAACAAGACGGCCAACTTGATTTAGTAAGTCTGGTTCCAACAAGAAACTGTAAATAATTACCAGGCACAAACCGCCGATTTCGATTAGCGTAAACAATGCTGCTAGTGCGACCGATTCCAAAATACCCCATGCAGCAATCATACCTAATGTCAGGACGATCAGGACCGTCAATACAACCGGTGAAAGTGGGATAAGGTTACTGACATAGGCTACTGCACCTATGGAAATCGTGGCCGAAGACACAATTCCCGCGGTTGCCACCATCAGTCCGATTACCAGCGAAACCAAACCTGATTTAAAGCCGTGCCTAACATAGGCTGCCTCCCCGGCACTGACTGGATATCGTGTGCCGAATTCTGAGTAGGTGAATCCGGTAAACGCCACTACCGCGCCGGCTAAAAGAAAGGAAATTGGTGCATAGTAACCGGCTTTCGCAGCGGTTGTGCCGACAAGTACGTATATGCCGGCGCCGACGGTTACACCAAGACCATAAAGCGTTAGAAGCGGTAAGCTCAGTCGCCGTTGTAGCTTTGGCACATGATTTTCGGATACTCCCGTTTCCATCATGCCTCTTAATCCAAAAAGTACTACTGCTCAGTCTTACGATTACCCAAGACACAATACCAAATTAGTCATGCGGACCATGATAAAGATCAAACGACCAAGCGTTTCATTGACAATGAAAAGGAATTCTAACTTCAATTAACGTCCGCTTTTGGCACAAAGCGGACATTGAACAACGATTTTCCGATATGCAGCAATTAATTTTTCGAGTCGCAGACGTAAACAAGTTTGCCATATATACCAGAATGTAACCTACGCGGACGGCGCTTTGCATAAATCATTGCTTTTATTGAAGATGAGCTCTGAGCAGCCCTCTCAAGAAGATTATTTGGTCAGCACATCGCCAATCGCGCAGTTGGCTACTGTATAGGAACAATCATTTCTCGGGCTAGGAAATGGTAGTCCGATGTGCAAACATCGATCCATACAATCAGTAAAATCAATCCGTAACTTTTGGATCCAAGACCAGGGAGAACGGCCATGACAACGCTGAAGTTATTTTCAAATCCATTTCTGACGAGGCGCGATTTTTTGGTTGGTACTGCCGCAGGTGCAGCAATTGTCGCGCTGCATCCATTCTCGGCAAGTGCTGCTGCCAATCAGGCTCATCTACGATTGATGGAAACAACTGATTTGCATGTGCATGTCTATCCCTACGATTATTACGGCGACCGGCCGGTCGATACTGTTGGCCTTGCCAGAACTGCCTCGATAATTCGTCAAATCAGGGATGAAGCGACAAACTCGATGCTGCTGGACAATGGCGATTTCCTCCAGGGAAATCCGATGGGAGATTATATTGCCTATGAACGGGGCATGAAGGAAGGCGACATGCATCCAATCATCCAGGCGATGAATTTGCTTGGTTTCGATGCCACCACTCTGGGCAATCACGAATTTAACTATGGGCTTGATTTCTTGATGAAGACCATCGCCGGCGCGAACTTTCCCACTGTGTCGGCAAATGTGGCACTCGGCCAGCTTGGTTCAACGCCACGTGACGACAAATTGCTGGTCAAGCCATATGTCTTGATCGACAAGAAACTCAAGGATGGTGCAGGTGCCGAGCACGACATCAAAATCGGTCTGATCGGCTTCGTTCCACCGCAAATCATGAATTGGGACAAGCGGCATCTCGAAGGCAATGCGAATACCCGAGACATCGTGGAAGCGGCGAAGGCCTGGGTTCCAGAGATGAAGGAAGAGGGCGCCGATATCATTGTCGCGCTTTCCCATTCAGGTATCGGTCCGGCCGAATACACTGAAGGAATGGAAAACGCTTCCGTGCCACTGGCAAATGTCGATGGTATCGATGCGATTTTGACCGGGCACAATCACCGGGAATTTCCTGGCCCGAAATTCGAGGGAATTGCCGGTGTCGATCATGAAAAGGGCACATTACACGGCAAACCCGCCACCATGGGTGGGTTCTGGGGTTCGCATCTGGGGCTGATCGACCTGATGCTGGAACGCAGCGGATCGGACTGGAAGATCGTTTCCTTTGAGACGGAAGCAAGACCGATCTACAAGCGCGACGGCCGAAAGAGAATTCCGCTGGTGGAAAGCCAGCAGGATATTATGGATTCAGTCACTGCTGAGCACGAGGCGACACTTGCATATGTCCGAAGATCCGTAGGCAAGACGTCTGCGCCATTGCACTCCTATTTTGCATTGGTGGCAGATGATCCGTCGGTTCAGATCGTGAGTCAGGCGCAAACCTGGTACATCGCCGACATGATGAAGGGAACCGAATGGGAAGGACTGCCGATCCTGTCTGCTGCCGCGCCGTTCAAGGCTGGTGGTCGTGGCGGACCGGAATATTTCACCGACGTGCCGACCGGCGATGTAGCGATCAAAAACGTCTCAGATTTGTATCTCTATCCAAATACGGTCCGTGCGGTTCTGATTACCGGAGCACAGGTCAAGGATTGGCTGGAGCGGTCTGCAGGTATGTTCAACCAAGTCGAACCCGGTAAGCAGGACCAGTTGCTGCTGAACCCGGATTTCCCCAGTTATAATTTTGACGTCATGGATGGGGTAACGTACGAGATCGACTTGTCACAGCCATCGAAATACGATCCAAAGGGCGAGTTGATCAATCCAGACTCCAATCGGATTATTGACCTGAAATTTGAAGGTCAACCAATCGATCCGAACCAGAAATTTGTGATTGCCACCAACAATTATCGTGCTGGCGGTGGCGGCAAATTCCCTGGCGCGGGAGGCGACACAATCATCTTTGTAGCGCCTGATACCAACCGTGACGTAATCGTCCGATACATCGTCGACAAGGGAACGATCAATCCATCGGCTGATGCCAATTGGAAGTTCAAGGCGTTACAAGATACGTCCGTATTGTTCGATACCGGTCCGAAGGGTCGTGACTATATCAGTGACGTGAAAGGTGTTGAGATCGAAGATGCCGGTGAAGGACCGGAAGGCTTCGCCCGGTATCGTATCAAGCTCTAATCCGATGCGGGAAAGGCTGCGCGCCGTCGGCAGTCCTTTATCTAACGCCAGCCGTGATGTCTGTGCTATGTACTACTGAACTGTGCCGAGTGCTTTAACGACAGCAATTGGTACAAGATCGCTCTCAATGATCATGTTGCAAGAGTGGCTGAATTGCTAGGTCTTAGCCAAACTTGTATGTGAATCGGCATTTCTGGACAATTGAGTTCCCCAAGATGAACTACAAGACTGCCGCAGACGGTGTAGCTCCTATTGCCAACAAGTTTGGTGCAATTCTGAGCCATCCGGTCGTGAGAAATGCGCTTTGCCGCCCTAAAATACCATTGCGTTTCCGAAGCCTAATGGACCACGATCATACGCTGATAGTGAACCTAGCAAAAGGCAGACTAGGTGCCGATCTAGCTAACGTGGTTGCGGTCTAATTGTCTCGGCTGTTGCCAATGCAGCATGTAGCCGCGAAGACACATCCGAAAGGCACAGGCTTCAATATCAAGTTTATTTGGATGAATTCCATAGCTTCACGTCTTCTAGCTTTATCGATATGGCAGCAGAGATGCGTAAACACAAACCTGGGATGGTGACGGCAAACCAACACCTGTTCCAACTCGACCCCGGCGTATTTCAAGCCATCCACGGCAAGTGTAGGTACACTGGTGGTTTTCAGGGTAGGGGCAACCAATGCTGGTATTCCGGCAAAACAATTAGGTGGGGACGTTCCCTCACCGAGAGACCTTATCAGATTGCCAAATCATGAAGCTTTCGTGCGACTGATGGTGGTCGATGTCCAGAGCAAACCATTTTCAACGAAGACGCTGCAACCAATGCCACCGAACTAATGTGATTGAATTTGGTTGGTATACAAGTGAGTTAGCATTACTCCGAAACTAAGTCTCTTCGTGATTTGGTATGGTCGCGGTTGGAAAATGGACATACACTATACGACACCGACGACGGCAAATTACATCTTGCGTTGTGGGACAAGACTTCTAACAGATCTACAAGAGAGCTTTCATGCCAAAAGCTACCAAATCTGATGAACAGTCATCGATGTCTGCCGCATTGGCTAAAGACACTAAGGGGCCTGACGGGGCACCAGATAGTGAGGTCACAATACAAATGCAGCGATATATTGAGCTTGTCGAAGTTGACCTATGGAGCAGATTTCAAAAACGACTTTGGGCCGTTATCACCGGTTTTCTCGTCCTTGTTTCAGTTGCCGGTTTTTTGGGTATTCCCTACTATATTGAAAGTCAAACAAATGCGATTTTTTCATCACAATCGAAAAAGTACGAAGAAGAAATCCGAAGGATAACATCATCTGTAAAATCCTTCCTGCTCTTGTCATCTAAATTCGAAGTCTTCCATCAGCGCCTAAGGCAGGACATCTACGTCGTTCTACATGACTTGGCCGAATACTACGAAGACAACCCAAAAGTATCAGGATTTTTCAAGCCAGATGCTTTGCTGCTAAAAGTGTTGCATGAGGACGACCCAAGAGACCTCATTGATCAAAGGACTATTTTTATTCATCGTTATAAAAAGGAAGAATTTGAGAAATTGAAGGTTTCAATCAATGAGACTATCCACTTAGAAAATACCATCTTTGGAGCAACCGGATCGACGTTCGCGCGCCATCCCTATAGGAATGGAACACTCGAAGGATTTATCGACGATGTGAAGTTGAAAATTCTAATACTGGCTGCTTTTAAAGATGCATTGGAAGCTCAACGGATAGAGATCTTTCAAATTGGTGGCGAAACCAGTCTAGAAAAAAGAATTAGGGGGCTCGAAGTTGAGGCGATCTCAAATGCCGGGTTCCTGACTAGGTTTGACAAGTACCTTTCCAATAACTCCGACAAGCTGATCTTTGCGGATAGCGATTCTGCAGAATTCCAAGACGTTTTGAAGCTCTATATCGAAGTCTTGAACTTTGACCCGGCCCAATTGCCGTCTATTGGCGATCTGAAACTACTACCTAAAAAGGAGAAGATTGATCCGCGCACCCAGTTGAATGACCCGTAAGATTTTGCTTTCGTTGAGGATTGAAACTTGTTGGATTGATAAAAAGCAGTTAGCGGATCGTTTGAATCTGAATAAAGAAATTAAAAATACATATAATAAAAAACTAATATATGTAATTAAGTGATACCGTAACATATTAATAATCAATGTATTAAATCGTTATATGAACAAAATATGTCACATCTCCACAAAATAATCACAAAAATAACAGAATAGACTGTTGCTTAGCAAACGACGAATCTTCTAACCTGATATCCAGAACGAACATGTCATCGATATTCAGAAACTAAATTTGTGTTTGTTCATAGTCCGCACCGTGTTGGCACAGATCGCTTATCAGTTGGTATTCACTATGTATAAATTAATTCGGTCGGTAGTGTTCGTAATCCTGCTTAGTTGGGCAAACACTTACGCGTTTTCCCTTCCGTTGGGCGAAAAAAATGAAGTTCACAACATATCAAAAAATGATATTACTAAAATTAGTACTGTAATATTTCGTATAACAGAATCAAGTGCATATAATTATGGCGCTTCAACTATCATTCTGGATAACGCTGATGAAATTTATGATTGCATCGTAAATATTAAAGTCGAAAAAATACTATTGGAAAATTGCAAAAAATACTTCTTAGATGAATATGGAAGATTTATTCGACCTAATTTTTATACACCAATTAATGATGCAGCTTGGTTAAATTTGTTTAATGGCTTCAAGGATTCTTATGAATACTATCTAGAGCGAATTAAAAATTCCAACGAGAGCAACAATATTCCGAATCCGACACAAAAAATTGAGTCTGTCAGAGAATTTCGAGCAAAAAATTAGGGGAAGTGAAGATGGCATTAGAGCATGTATTTCAAGCAATTGTATATTATCAGGCACTTTCAAGCACCAATGGCGAAAAACTGCAGTCCAGCAAAGCCATTCAAGCTGTCTCGACTTGAATCGATTAGATTCAGATGAAGAAATTTCTGAAGAGAACTTTGATTATTGTTCTTGCTCTACTGATCCTTTGCGGTGGCTATATCGCCTATCTGTTCGTTCTGTATCATTGGCAGAACGGAATCTATGTTGCCGACAAATATGCAGAACCACATTTGTCGGAACAGTTTCACTATCGCGGCAAACCGATTGCGGTAGTTGATAGAACGCCCACGCGCTTCGGCAGGCCGCGCATATCAAATTGGGATCGTTTGGCGTATTGGAATGCTTTTCGCAAATTTCCGACCCTTGAATATTGTCTGAAACGTTCCGGTCGCGCGGACCTGGATATTAATCAGTTTAACTGGAAGGCGCTTCGTACCGTCACACAGGCGCAGGTCTGCCTGCACCATGTTGCTGTTTATCTGGGCCAACCAGAGAAAATGGCTGATTGGCTGGAAGCAAACGGATTCGAGGCGCGGTATCGGGAGCAGTCAGGGATTATTGGTACGGAAGTATATGCAGACTGGCGAGCCAGGAACCCGGAAACCTCCTTCCCGTTCAGCAAGCTGTCACTGTGGGGACTCTCCGAGCTAAATCCGATCGTGATCTATGTCGGCGGTTTAAAACTGAGATTCCAGATCAGATTTGTCCAAAATACATCAATTCCGAATTTAATTGATATAGAAATAGGGAGTTTAAAGTAATGGCAAGAATTTATATCGCAGCAAATTACGTGACGAATTCAGAGCCTTCTGCAATCGTCCCAGAATATCTGGAAAATTCCGGTCACCTTCAGCTTGTATATGAGGATGACGCCGGTGTGACGACGGAGATCGAGGTACAAGCCCCGTTCCTCTTCATGGCGGGAGGAAACTGGTCTTTCAAACTTAGAGAACATTTTGAAACAACTGAATATATCGACAATAATGGAAATGTTACTGATCCAGCGCGTTATCAAAGCGCGAATATCCAGCTCAAGGAGGGTCAGACCGCCGAGCAGGCCTGGGAGCTACTAACCAAGATACACAGCAATTTGAGCGATGTCGGCGCCGATCTCGACTATGACATCAACACCCAAAACAGCAACAGCTATGTAAATAGTATGCTGTATGCAATTGGGCTCGACCTTACTCAGTACATCAGTGCCGTACAGCCGAGCGATGTAGAACGCTTTCCCGCTTCGAACACAAATGTTTTCCTTGCAGCAGATAACAGTGCGTCTGACAATTTTGATTTTGTGCTCAATATGAATGTCGCTGGAACTGATGGAGATGATTTCATACGGTTTGGTCGCGGGTCTGATAAAATAAGTGGTGGTGAAGGATCGGATATACTTCATGGCGGCGATGGCAATGACTTCTTGTTCGCCAATGGAGAAACCGGGTCGGAGTTTACTATCCAAGACGGAAATTTGGTCTTTGATGAAAATTTTGCGCCATGGACCGTGCCTGGGTTGAGTGCAATCGATTATGCCGATGGTTCCGCCGATTATCTTTATGGAGGCAATGGCGAAGACTATTACTTCGTAGCCGGACAGGGCGGAATCGACGAATTCGACCAGGATCGGACCATTCAACAAGGCTTCGAATGGGAAGCCAGCAATTTCAACAAGGACATCTATGATCACATCGACATAATTTACGACTCTGATGGCCAGGGAAGGATCTGGTATGGGTTATACGGCTCGGATACGGGCGTTGATCTGGATATTCACGAACTTGGTTCGCACGACTTTGCGCTTAATAAAGACAGTAACGGACAAGCAGTCACGTTCTTGGGGAGACAAACCTGGGGAAGTTCGATAATCGTTGATCTGTACACCGATCCAGAAACCGGCGTCAGCTCTAATCGCCTTGTTTTCTATGAAGGCGAAACTCATCACGCCTTGTTCGCAATAGACGGCTTCTTCAATGGTGCGTTCGGCATCACGCTTGAAGGTTATGATCCCGATACGCTGTACACACCAGCGGGCGATTATGAGGATAATATCAATGGCGGTGGGGGTGATGAAAATATCGACGGGGGTGGAGGAAACGACACGATTGACGGCGGCGAGGGTAACGACACGATCAATGGCGGTGAAGGCGACGATGTCCTTGAGGGTGGTAGTGGCAATGACTGGATCGAGGGCGGCAGCGGCGCGGACACCATAAGCGGCGGCGTTGGTGCAGATACGGCCAATTATATACGCTCGGATGCGGGCGTATCCATCAATCTAAGTGCCGGAACCGCCAGTGGCGGACATGCAACCGGCGACCAGCTTCAGGAGATCGAGAACCTGGTTGGCAGCCTGTTTGACGACACGCTGACGGGTGACGGCGAAGACAATGTATTTCACGGCACTGAAGGTGCTGATGCCATCGATGGCGGCGCCGGTTCCGATACAGTTTCCTATAAGGATTATGTGCCGGTGGGCTACAGTTCCAGCGATCCGGGTCTGGTGATCAACCTCATGACCGGATCCGTTTCCGGTGCCCAGGCGACTGGTGATGTGCTGACCGGTATTGAAAACATTACCGGTACCTTTGCCGATGACCAGCTAACCGGTGACGACAATGACAATGTACTTGATGGCTATGCCGGGACCGACACGCTGCTCGGCAATGGCGGTGATGATGTGCTGCATATCGATAGTACGACCGAGCTGGCCCAATCCGACGGCGGTACAGGCGAGGATACCCTGGTCTATAGCGGCAATCAGACGCTGAACTATAATCTTGCCGATAACGGTTTTGAGCATTTCCTGGCCAGCCACAACAAGCATGACCGCATCCACGGCACGGCTTCCGCAAACCGGATCGAGACCGGCAGTGGACAGAACAGCCTCTACGGCTATGAAGGTGACGATACGCTGATCGGCGGAGCGGGCAACGACAAGCTTATAGGCGGTGTCGGCAGTGATATTCTCGATGGCGGTGAGGGAAGCGACCGGGCTGAATTCACCGAGCCCTCCGGAAACGCCGTGATTGATCTTCAGGCCGGTTTGGCGACCCATTCAAATGGCGACATTGACCAGCTGATCAGCATCGAGAACGTCAAGGTTGGCGACGGGCAATATGTGATTAATGGTTCTTCGGATGCTAACCAGATCAGGGTGGGGCAGGGCGATGATACGGTCAATGCCGGTGATGGTGATGACCAGATCACCATCGACGTACTTGGCGGTATTGATCAGTTCGATGGCGGGGCCGGAAATGATCGGGTCGATTTTCAACTCTTTGTTGGCGCGGTATCGGTAAATCTTGCGATCGGCCTTGCTACGGGTGCGGGTGGTTACAGTGCCAGTCTGGCCAGCATTGAAAGCGCCTATGGCAGTAACGATGATGACAGCATAACCGGTTCGGATGGTGATAATACCTTGAGCGGCGGCGACGGGATTGACGTGATTGTCGGTGCCGGTGGTGACGACCGGATTATCATAGACGAATTTGACAGCTGGTATTCCGGCGGTGACGGCATTGACACTGTGGTCTATGAAGGGTCCGCCGATATGCAGTATTCCCTGTCGCAGGGTGATTTTGAACATGCCGAATTCGGTTATGGCGATGACACAATTTGGGGCAATGCGCTAGACAACCATATCCATGGCGGGTTTGGCGATGACAGCCTGTTTGGCTATGGCGGCAATGATGTTCTGACGGGCGGTATCGGCAGCGATATCTTGCAGGGTGGTGACGGCGACGACCGCATCATTATCGATGAAGACGATAGCTGGTACGCCGGTGAAGCAGGCATCGATACGATCGTCTATACCGGCCATGCCGACATCCTCTATGCACTCGATCAGGGTGCGTTTGAGAATGCCGAAATGGGCTGGGGCGACGACACGATTTGGGGTGGTTCCTCAGACAATGTCATCGATGGCGGCGGCGAAAACGATACCCTCTTCGGTTATGGCGGTAATGATATCCTGATTGGCGGGCTGGGTTCGGATTCGCTGCAGGGCGGCGATGGCGACGATCGGATAATCATCGACGAGGATGACAGTTGGTATTCTGGTGACGCTGGTATCGATACCGTCGTCTATGCCGGCTTGGCTGACATGGCATATGCGCTTGATCAGGGCGCTTTCGAGAACGCAGAAATGGGTGCCGGCGACGACACGATCTGGGGCGGTGCGGCAGACAACATCATTGATGGTGGTGATGGTGATGACACGCTGTTTGGTTATGGTGGAAACGACACTCTGATCGGCGGCGCCGGCATTGACTCCCTGCAGGGCGGGGATGGTGACGACTTCATTTTCATCGACGAGAACGACAGCTGGTATTCCGGCGATGGTGGCGTCGACACGATCGTCTATGAAGGTTCGGCAGACATGCAATATGCGCTCGGCCAGGGCGGTTTCGAGAATGCAGAGTTCGGGTCTGGGGACGATACGATTTGGGCCACGTCAGATGCCAATGACATCAAGGGCGGCGCAGGCGATGATGCGCTGTTCGGCTATGAAGGGGATGACACGTTAACCGGTGGCGAGGGTGACGATACGCTCTCCGGTGGTGCTGATGACGATGTCTTCATCTTCCGCACCGATTTCGGTCATGACACGGTTTCCGATTTTGACGCCGGTGCAGGCAGCGAGGATATCATCGAGTTTTCTACCGATTTGTTTGCCGACTATGCCGCAGTTCTGTCGGCGGCAGCCGATAACAATGGTGATACCGTAATTACGGTCGATACGGATAATAGTATCACGCTTTCAAGTGTTTCCGTCTCCGCCCTGCATGTGGACGACTTTCAATTCGTGGCGTAGTTACTGCTCGCTCTGGGAAGCTGTTTCCCTGTCAGCGCACAACGATGCGGGAAGCTCAGCAGATTGAAATTGGAACTCTACCGTCCAATCAGTTGAGCTTCCCCTATCCCGGTGCCTAAGCGTGCTTGTGTTGGAAACGAATCCACGAAGGACCAAGATGTAGGAGACAGAACTAGTCTACATTGTGACAGATGTTGAAACCGATAGACCAGATCCAGGCCTCAACTTTATACTGAGTTTTGCATCCGTAGCCAAAGGTAAGAATGGAGAGG
Organism: Salaquimonas sp.; assembly: GCA_028289365.1. GTDB lineage: Bacteria > Pseudomonadota > Alphaproteobacteria > Rhizobiales > Rhizobiaceae > BOKV01. Next base: position 38,492 of record JANQQM010000179.1, read on the forward strand.
ATTATTTGCAGAAACTAAAGCAATTCCGCCTTTCCATTAATGTATGCCATGAGAGGATGGTAGCAGGCAGATACTGAGTGATTGAATAGTCATGTCATGGCGAGATTATTTCATGAACGAAAACAAGAATGGAACGATTCCAGATTGTTCGAATATCGACAGGCTCTTAACAGAGGCCTCGCTCATCACCAGCAAATCAGAGGCAACTGTTGATCGGCTGCCAACCAACCCAAATGGCAGGTATTCGAAAATAACCGCCGATTGTGGGCGAGATACTATCTTGCTCATACTCAACGTGGTTGTCATCGGAGACAGGCAACTTGCTCGACCCTCCATTTTCGGAGAACAATCAAAGAACCGGAATCAAGTTGTCACGTTACACAACGATATTAGTAGCAATCAACAGAAGTGATTTGATAGGCAGTCTTTACTCAATGCAGACCGTATAATGTCGGCGATTTTAGCGACTAAAGTGAGACTAGCTTTTTGAGGGTTTCTAGCTAACCCTTTGATATTTATGGTGAGCGCTCGGGGTCTCGAACCCCGGACCTACTGATTAAAAGTCAGTTGCTCTACCAACTGAGCTAAGCGCTCCCAATCGGGACAGGGCCAGGAAAACACCATATGCCCTTGATGAAATACCGCGCGGTGCGAATCTGCCACATTGCAGTATTTCAATCGCGCGATACATACGGATGTGTTTTTACGTGGTCAACACTAAAACTTTGTTACAAGTGAATAATCGATGAAAAGGTGCCGCGTAGTAGGTGGCATAAGCTCGTCAGGTGCGCCGATCATCCAGCTGAGAGCATCCAGTTTTGATGCCGGATTGAGTGAAATCAATACTTCATCAAAAGGTGACTGTTATGTGAGTGCATCTTAGGATAGCACATCCCAAATAAGAGAATGTCGATATTGATTGCGCCAGCTAGTGAAACACAAGGATCAAGCCAGATTCCATGACAGGTGATATTTCATACCTGACTGCCGTGATTGCAGGCCTAATCTCGTTTGTCTCGCCATGTGTGCTGCCGCTGGTGCCGCCATATCTGTGCTACATGGCGGGCACCTCGCTCGACAATTTGACCAATGAGACCAAACCTGAAGGCGGTGCGGCCGTGGTTTCAACTAGTGCAGTTGTCGTCCCGGCCATCGCATTCGTTCTTGGTTTTACGACGGTATTTGTAGCCCTGGGGGCAGGGGCCTCGTCCATTGGTGCGCTGGTCCGTGCACATATGGATACGCTGGCCATCATTGCAGGCTTCATCATCATTGCCATGGGACTGCATTTTCTGGGCGTGTTCCGCATTGGCCTGTTGTATCGTGAGGCCCGGTTTCAGGGCGGCGGTGCCGGCCTTGCCGGTGCGTTTCTCATGGGGCTGGCCTTCGCTTTCGGGTGGACACCTTGTATCGGACCGGTACTCGGTGTGATCCTCGGTATTGCCAGCTCCAAGGCAAGTGTGGGAGAGGGGGCAACCCTGCTGGCATTTTATTCGGCCGGCATGGGCATTCCGTTCATCCTGGCCGCCATGTTTGTCGGACCATTCATGAATTTCCTGACGCGGTTCAGGCGTCATCTGGGAATGGTCGAGAAGGTCATGGGCGGCCTGCTCGTGCTGACTGGCATCCTATTCATAACCGGTGGTATGCAGCGCTTCTCGTTTTGGCTGCTGGAGATGTTTCCGGTGCTCGGAACAATCGGTTAGCGACTGGCATATTTACGGTTTACTGGCGTTCGATCAGCTCGCCCTCAAATTTCTCCGCAATGCAGACAATCTCCGCAGGCAGGGCGATGTTTGCGCAGGCCTGCTGGGCTTCCTGAAGCGTGGCAAAGGGACCAACCATCAATTGAGCGGCAAGGCCGCCCTCGGTATCCTTCAGGCTCGCCCTGGGCTCCAGCTGATCCAGCAGCATTTCGGCATTCGCCTCTGATATTTCGACAAAGCGTTTCGAAAGAGCGGAGAAGGAGGCCGCCGATCCCAGATTTATGCCATATCCGATGGCAGTCGTCGTTTCTTCGGCCTGCGGAATTTCGATTGTCGGCTCCGGAGAAAGTCGCGATTCATCGCGTTTGTTCATCACGGTTACACCTTCCGGCTGTCTTGGAAGCAACGGGACTGTTTCTTCTCTTGAGTCAGCCGCTGCCTTATCTTCGGCTTCCTGTAACTCAATCGCCCGTTTCGTGTCATATCGGATGATGGTTTGCGGCGGCGGAGGTGATGCAAAATAGTTGAGATAGACCAGCATTGCGCCCAGCCCGAGCGCAAATCCGACCAATCCGCCAAACATTGCATAAAGGAAACGGTTCATTCAGACGCCAAATTTTCAAAGACTGGAAGGCTTGGCATCTGCAATGCCGTAATTCCAATGGGTGCGGGTTCTTGTATTGGGTTCCAAACTGGCATTATTAGCAACAACACTTAAGCAGGTCTCAATAATTTGCCGTTATTAACAGGCGTGGAGACAGGTATCCGTCGCCGAACGAAATTTTGGGATGATTTAGAACTGGATCAGAAAAATGGCAAGAAGCTGTCTTACAATCATACTGGCTGCCGGCGAGGGAACCAGAATGCGGTCGAACTTGCCCAAAGTGTTGCATCCGGTAGCTGGTCTTCCGATGGTCGTTCATGTTCTGGAGAGTGCCATTGAAGCCGGTGCGGATCACCATGTGCTGGTGGTTGGCCGTGAAAGCGAGGCCGTCAAAGACGCGGTAGCGGATACTGCAACCAATGTCACATTCTGTGAGCAGGTCGAGAGATTGGGTACGGCACACGCCGTCTTAGCCGCCAGGGACGCGCTTGCACAGGGTTATGATGACGTTCTGGTGCTGTTTGCCGATACACCGCTGGTCAGACCTCAGACGCTGAAGAATCTGCGATCCGCACTAGCGGACGGTGCAGAAATAGCGGTTCTTGGCTTCCAGGCGAGCAACCCGTCCGGATATGGCCGGTTGATCGTCGAAAACGGTGAACTGGTGGCGATCCGGGAAGACAAGGATGCCAGTGAACAGGAAAAACAGATCACATTCTGCAATGGTGGCATCATGGCCTTTCGCGGCCGCAATGCGCTGGAAATGCTTGAGGTGATTGGAAATGACAATGCCAAGGGCGAATATTACCTAACCGATTTGCCGTCGATTGCACGCGAGAAGGGGCTGAGTGTCGTCGCGCTCGAGGGCGACAAGGATGAAGTGCTTGGTGTCAACAACCGGGTGGAACTGGCCGAAATCGAAACCATCTGGCAGCGCCGCCGACGGGATGAATTGATGTTGGCTGGGGTGTCGATGATCGCACCTGAAACCGTCTTTCTTTCCCACGACACCGCATTGGCTGCTGATTGTGTCGTCGAACCCAATGTGGTGTTCGGGCCTGGTGTTTCAATAGACGAGGGTACGCGGATCCGAAGCTTTTCCCATCTTGAGGATTGTACGATTGCCGACAACGCCACCGTCGGTCCCCATTCCAGGATCAGGCCAGGCACGAGGATGGCCACGGGTTCAAGAGTTGGGAATTTCTGTGAATTGAAGAATGCCGAGATAGGTGAGGGTGCCAAGGTCAATCATCTCTCCTATGTCGGTGATGCCAGTGTTGGCAAAGGTGCCAATGTCGGGGCAGGGACCATTACCTGCAATTATGACGGTGTGAACAAGCATCGTACCGAAATCGGCGAAGGAACTTTTATCGGCTCCAACAGCGCGCTTGTGGCGCCCGTTTCCATCGGCAACAATGCCTATGTCGCATCGGGTAGCGTGATTGTTGAGGATATCCCCGATGATGCAATGGCAATCGCCCGGGGGCGGCAAGCGAACAAGCCAGGCTATGCAACCCGGCTCAGAGAGCGTGCTGAGGCAGCAAAAAAGGCCAGAGCGAAGCGATAATCACACGTTTGAGTATTTTCGCGAAACTGCCACGTTAACCAATCATGGCAATGGCTTTGTAACCCTCCTGTGCAAGACTGAGGTAAGAGTTTGCAACATTGTTTGAATTCAAACCGGGTGTGCAAATCGATACAAGGCAAACAAGCTATTGGTTGCGGTTTGGCTTATTGATTCGAGATATGGTGGAAGGATCCAGCAATGTGCGGAATTGTGGGAATGATCGGCAACAAGCCCGTCGCGCCACTTCTTGTCGATGCGCTCAAGCGTCTCGAATATCGAGGATATGATTCAGCAGGTGTCGCCACCGTCGAGGGTGATCATCTCGACCGCCGCCGCGCGGAAGGCAAGCTTGTAAACCTCGAAGCACTGTTGAATGCCAATCCGCTAAACGGTTCAATCGGCATCGGGCACACCCGCTGGGCAACCCATGGTGTCCCGAATGAGACCAATGCGCATCCGCATTTCTCGGAGAATGTCGCCGTCGTACATAACGGCATTATCGAGAATTTTCGGGAATTGCGCGACATGCTGTTGGCCGAAGGCTACGAATTTTCTTCCCAGACCGATACAGAGGTGGTCGCCCATCTGGTCGAGCGCAATCTGAAAGCGGGAGACCCGCCGCGGGAAGCAGCCCGCAAGGCGCTTTTGCAATTGCGCGGCGCTTTTGCGCTGGCAATTTTATATACCAATCATGAAGACCTTTTGATTGGTGCAAGAAACGGCCCGCCATTGGCTGTCGGGCATGGTGACGGAGAGATGTTCCTGGGCTCTGACGCAATCGCGCTCGCACCCTTTACGAACAGGATAACCTATCTTGAAGACGGCGATTGGTGTGTGATCACCCGTTCCGGCATGGAGATCTTTGACAGCGAAGGGCATCCGGTAAACCGCGCCTTGCAACAGTCAGTCGGCTCGGCGCTGATGGTCGACAAGGGCAACCACCGCCACTTCATGCAGAAGGAAATCTACGAGCAGCCCGAAGTAGTTTCCCACACGCTTTCCAACTATCTGGACTTTGCCAGTGGTACCGTCATTACCGATGATGATCTTCCCTTCGATTTTGCCGCACTTGATCGCGTGACGATATCTGCCTGCGGTACTGCCTATCTGGCCGGGCTGGTTTCCAAATACTGGTTCGAACGATATGCGCGCCTGCCGGTCGACATCGATGTTGCTTCCGAATTCCGCTATCGAGAAATGCCGATGCCTGAAAATGGTCTGGCATTGTTCGTTTCCCAGTCGGGGGAGACTGCCGACACGCTGGCGGGTCTGCGCTATTGCCGCGAACAGGGTCAGCATATCGGATCCATCGTAAATGTCCGTGAATCGACCATTGCACGAGAATCCGACGTTGTATTTCCAACCCTGGCTGGTCCGGAAATCGGCGTTGCCTCGACCAAGGCATTTACCTGCCAGATGGCGACCTTGGCGGCGCTTGCCGTTCGTGCGGGCAGGGCCCGCGGAATTCTTGACTTAGAAACGGAAAAGAACCTGGTCCAGGACATGATCGAGGTGCCCCGTCTTGCGACACAGGCGCTGAAACTCGAGCAGGATATTGAAAAAATTGCCCATGACCTCTCACGGGTCAAGGATGTGCTCTATCTCGGCCGCGACACCAACTATCCGCTGGCGATGGAAGGCGCACTCAAGCTCAAGGAAATTTCCTATATCCATGCGGAAGGGTATGCCGCCGGCGAGCTCAAGCATGGACCGATTGCCCTGATCGATGAAGACATGCCGGTGGTGGTCATCGCACCGCATGACAGGATCTTCGAAAAGACGGTTTCCAACATGCAGGAAGTTGCTGCGCGGGGTGGCCGGATTATCCTGATCACCGATGCCCGAGGCGCTGAAGAAACGGCCGTGCAAACCGAACATTTGCTGGTAATGCCCGACACGCCGGAATTCGTTGCGCCACTGGTCTATTCGCTGCCGATACAATTGCTCGCCTATCACACGGCGGTCTTGATGGGCACGGATGTCGATCAACCCAGAAACCTGGCGAAATCGGTCACGGTGGAATAGGACTGTCTATTATCCGATATTCCGATTTGCCTGTGGCGATTATCCACCTATATTAACGCTGATCGACCAAAGCAGCTAACTGGATTGTCTTGGATAAGCACTCAAAACCGGGCGCCTTTACGCGTCTGAGAAATTACTTCCTGACCGGTTTCATTGTCGTAGCGCCGCTGACGATCACGATCTATCTCATCTGGACGTTTGTCGAATGGGTGGATGGATGGATTATCCCTTACATACCGGCGGTCTATAATCCCGAGACCTATTTGCCATTTGAAATGCCCGGTTTTGGCCTGGTGATGGCTATCATCATCATAACTCTCATCGGGTTTATGACGGCAAGTTTCGTTGGCCGTTCGATCGTCAATATGGGTGAAAGATTTCTGAACAGAATGCCGCTGGTTCGCAATATTTACAGTGGCTTAAAACAAATATTTCAGACGGTACTTTCGGGTCAGAAGGGCTCATTTACCAAGGTTGGTGTCCTTGAATATCCGCGAAGAGGCCTGTTTGCGATTGTTTTCATCGCTACTGACACCAAGGGTGAGGTCGACCAGCGGCTTAAGGAAAAGGGAAAGGACACTGTCAGCGTCTTCCTTCCCACGACTCCGAACCCAACCTCCGGATTTTTGCTGTTTGTTCCAAAAGACGACATCACCATTTTGGACATGAGTGTCGAAGAAGCCGCGAAACTGGTTATTTCTGCAGGACTAGTTGCCCCCGAATACGGAGAAGAAGGCGAAGAGATACCCGGCGTTCTTGTCGAAGGAAACAAGGAAGAAGCGGTTCAGAAAATCGTGGAAATGGCCAATAAACCGCCGCCGGCGAAACCAAAACCGGCCAGGCGGACAACCAAGACGACCGCAAAACGCAGGCCATCGGCAAGAAGCAAGACCTCTGAGAAATCCTGATCTGCGGATCATTCAGAATAACTCTGACCTTACAGCTATCCCGCCCGGATCAATCGGACTGCCTGATCTTGACCCATCAGATAGAGCAGGATGCGGAGCGCTTCGCCACGTTCGCCTTCCAGCGTTGGATCGGTGGCAACAATCAGCCTGGCTTCATCTCGCGCAATTTCGAGAATGTCGCCATGATGTTCCGCACTGGCAAGGCTGAATCCTGGCATGCCGGATTGTCTGGTGCCGAGGACCTCGCCTTCGCCGCGTAGTTTGAGATCTTCTTCGGCGATTCGAAATCCGTCTTCCGTCTCTCGCAAGATATTGAGCCTGGCTTTGGCGGTTTCTCCCAACGGACCGCGATAGAGCAGGATGCAGCTTGAGGGCTTTTCGCCTCGCCCAACGCGGCCTCTCAATTGATGCAATTGCGCCAGACCAAATCGCTCGGCATGCTCGATTACCATGATGGAGGCGTCCGGTACATCAACACCGACTTCGACGACGGTGGTGGACACCAGCAAACGTGTGTCGCCATTGCGGAATGCTGCCATCGCCGCTTCCTTTTCTGCCGTGTTCATGCGCCCGTGGATCAGCCCGACTTTTCCGGAATAACGGCTCTCCAGTTCCTTGAACCGGTCTTCTGCCGCCATCACAGGAAGCTCTTCGCTTTCTTCGACGAGCGGGCATATCCAATAGAGCTTCTCGCCGCGCTCGATCGCCATGGCCACGCGCGCCAAGAGTTCCTCCAGCCGTTCAAGCGGCATTGCTGTTGTCGTTATCGGTTTTCGACCGGCGGGTTTGTCGGTCAGCTTCGACACATCCATGTCACCGAAATAGGTCAACACAAGCGTTCGGGGGATCGGGGTCGCGGTCATGACAAGGATGTCGGTTGCAGTACCTTTTTCGCCCAGTGCCAATCGCTGATGCACGCCGAAACGATGTTGCTCGTCGATGACGGCAAGCGCCAGATCCCGAAACTCTACATGGGATTGAAACAGGGCATGGGTCCCAATGAGAATGTCGATCTCACCACTAGCTAGGCGGGCAAGCACGTCTTCACGCGCTTTGCCCTTTTCACGCCCGGTCAGAAGCGCACAGTTTAATCCGGCTGCCGTACACAAAGGTTCCATTGTGGCCTGATGCTGGCGGGCTAGGATCTCAGTCGGCGCCATGATTGCTGCCTGGCCGCCGGCCTCAACGGCAGAGACCATTGCGCACAAGGCCACAATCGTCTTCCCTGATCCGACATCGCCCTGTAATAGCCGCAGCATCCGCTCGGGCTGCTCCATATCCTTGAGCACTTCTTCTATCGCCTGCGCCTGAGACGGTGTAAGCGGATGACCAAAGCCATTCAGGATTTTTGCCTTGAGACTGCCGGTAAAGCTTCGTGATTTCCCTTGTGTCTTTCGCATCCTTTCGCGCATCAAGGCCAGCGCCAATTGGCCTGCCAACAACTCGTCATGCGCCAGTCTTTTCCTCGCAGGGCTAAGCGGGTCCAGATCAAGCATGTCTCGAGGTTCGTGAACGCGTTGGAGGGATTTTGAGAATTCAGGCCAGGCCTGACGTTTCAAAAGTTCCGGTTCCGTCCATTCCGGTAATTCAGGTAGTGAGGAAACCGCCGATTTTACCGAACGTTGAAGCAGCTTCTGCGATAACCCGCCCGTGGATGGATAGACCGGTTCGACCAGCGGAAGGTTGGCAAATTCCTCCACTGAGACGATATGATCCGGGTGGACCATATTGGGTTGCCCGTTGAACCATTCCATCTTGCCGCTGACATAACGGGTTTCGCCGACCGGCAGGCTCTTGTTTATCCACTCGCCATGCGCATGAAAGAATACGATCGCCATTTCGCCTGTCTCATCATGGACGAATACCCGGTAGGGAATGCGCTTGTTTCCGCGCGGGGCTGGTCTATGACGGTCGACATGTACTTTCAGCGTGACAATGGCACCTTCCGGCGATCTGGCAATGCCGGGCTGCCGGCGTCGGTCGATGATCTGAAAGGGAAGGTGGAACAACAGGTCGGCAATTCTGGCCGGTTGGCCGTGTTCGTTTCCGGTAAGAAGACGGGTCAGTGTCTTTTCCAGCTTGGGACCAATGCCTTCAAGCTGGGAAACAGGCGCAAACAGACTATTTAGTATTTCGGGACGCATGTCAGACGGCCAATCTGGTCCAAATCAGTGATTTTCTTCAATTGAAACCGGCGCAGTTGTAATTGATACCTTTTCCTTATCCTGCACCGGCACTATAGACAGTCAGGAAGGTATACGGCCACTCATTGGCCGGTCTATCCACCAGGAAACTGCATGATCATGGAACGACGCAGAAAGCAGATCATTTATCGGGCGAACCACAGGGGTATCAAGGAAATGGATATTCTTCTGGGGAGGTATGCCGATGCCTTTGTGGAAGAGCTGAGTGAACAGGAACTTGATCAGCTGGAACAGATCATGGATGAATCAGACCAGGATCTGCTAACCTGGTTTACTGGACAGATGCCCGTTCCCCAACGCCACCAGAATGCAGTTTTTGAAGCAATTCTTGAACATCAAAGGCAGAATATTTGATGTCGATCGAGCCGACACAATTTGATGATTTGGTAAGTAACCGGGAACCTGCCACCATTGCGAACCTGCCTGATGGTTATCGGGCTTATATTCTTGCAAGACTGGCTACAAGCGCAGCGCAAAATGGCCGTAAAGGGTTGGTCCATATCGCGTCGGACGGCCAGGAATTGTCGATGATCCAGTCCGGCCTCACATTTTTTGCACCCTGGCTAGAGACGGTTCATCTGCCGGCCTGGGACTGTCTCGCCTATGACCGGGTTTCTCCCAGCGCCGAAATCACGGCACAGCGCATTTCGGCTTTCACGGCGATTGCGAATGTTCCAGATGATTCAAACAAGCCATTTCTTGTTCTGACTACCGCCAATGCACTCGTTCAGCGCAACGTGCCTTTGTTGGATATAGCTACACAGGCCGTCGAATTGGTGCCGGGAAAACAGATCGACATGGACGAACTTGTTCGATGGCTGTCCGGAAATGCATTCGAAAGGACGTCGACTGTCCGTGAGCATGGAGAGTATGCTGTCCGGGGCGGTATTCTGGATTTGTTTGCGCCGCAGGCAAAGGTTCCGGTCCGGTTGGACTTTTTCGGCGATACGCTGGAATCGATCCGCAGTTTTGATCCGGCAAGTCAACGTACAGTTGGCCAATGGAAATCTCTGTCTCTTGCACCAATGAGCGAGATCAATCTTGACGAGGCGGCAGTCAGCAGATTTCGGTCCCGATATGTCGAGATGTTCGGTGCTGCTACCCGCGAAGACGCCCTTTACCAGGCAATCAGCGAACAACGCCGGTTTGCAGGCATGGAACACTGGCTGCCCTTGTTCTACGACCGGCTCGAAACCTTCTTCGACATCTTTGACGGGTTTCAATTCAGCATAGATTATCGTGTGAATGACGCGGTTTCCTCGCGTTATGAACAGATCACCGAACATTATGAGGCTCGTCGCGACGCGATGCATGATGCGCTGGGGGCGGGCACGCCATACAAGCCCGTTGAACCTCAAAGTGCCTATCTTGACCCCGAAGAAATTTCAGAAAGCCTGGGCCAACGGCATGCAATCGAACTTTCGCCATTTCTTCCGCCGGAGACTGGAAGCCGGCAGGTAATCGATTTTGAAGGTCAGAAGGGTCACAGTTTTGCTGCCGAGAGGGCCTCCGGGGCGAACGTCTTTGATGCGGTGGTGGCGCATGTCGATCAACAAAAATCTAAAGACGGAAAGATAGTTATCGCCTCCTGGACAGAAGGCGCCCGCGATCGGATGACGCAGACGCTTGGAGAGCATGGCCTCAAGAAGCATCGTCTTGTCGATAGCTTTGCTGCGCTTGAGGAGCTTTCATCCGGTGAGATTGGCATCGCGATCCTGCCGGTTGAGGAAGGGTTTACCGTTCCGGGACTGACACTGATTGCCGAACAGGATGTTCTGGGTGACAGGCTGGTCAGACAGAGTTCGCGGAAACGCAAGGCAAGTGATTTCATCTCTGAAATCTCCAGCCTGAGCGAAGGCGATATTGTCGTGCATGTCGAGCACGGAATTGCTCGATTTGCGGGGCTGCGAACGATCGAGGCCGCAGGTGCTCCACATGATTGCCTGGAACTGCGCTATGCCGGAGATGACAAGCTCTTTCTGCCGGTTGAAAATATCGAGCTCTTGTCTCGCTACGGTTCCTCCGAAACGGAAGTCCAGCTCGACAAGCTCGGTGGCGTGGCCTGGCAGGCGCGCAAGGCCAAGCTGAAAAAACGCCTTCTGGAAATGGCAGGTCAATTGATCCGGATCGCGGCGGAAAGGGCCTTGCTATCGACAGAACCGCTTGCGCCGGCTGAGGGTATTTATGATGATTTTGTCACCCGCTTTCCCTATGACGAGACTGAAGATCAGCTCGTTGCAATAAACTCGGTTATTGATGATCTTGGTTCCGGGATTCCAATGGACCGGCTGGTTTGCGGCGATGTAGGTTTTGGCAAAACCGAAGTTGCAATGCGCGCTGCCTTTGTCGCGGCGATGAACGGCAAGCAGGTCGCCATCGTGGTGCCGACAACCTTGCTGGCCCGCCAACATTTCAAGACATTTTCAGAACGGTTTAGAGGGCTGCCCCTGGAAGTTCGTCACGCCTCGCGTCTTGTCGGTTCCGGCGAGCTTGCCCAAACCAAGGCCGGGTTGGCTGATGGAACGGTAGACATCGTCATCGGTACCCATGCCCTGCTGGCAAACTCGGTCAAGTTCGACCGGCTTGGCCTTCTCGTAATCGACGAAGAACAGCGATTTGGGGTCAAACACAAGGAACGATTGAAGGAACTGAAGTCCGACGTTCATGTGCTAACGCTTTCAGCGACACCAATTCCACGTACCTTGCAGCTTGCATTGACCGGCGTCAGGGAATTGTCGCTGATCACGACAGCACCGGTAGACCGGCTGGCGGTTCGTACATTCGTTTCTCCATTTGACAGTCTGGTCGTGCGCGAGGCGCTGTTGCGGGAACGGTATCGCGGTGGACAGAGCTTCTACGTCTGCCCGAGAATTTCCGATCTTGCTGAACAAAAGGAGTTTCTGGACAATCAGGTTCCCGAGCTCAAGGTTGCCGTCGCGCATGGGCAAATGCCGCCAGGCGAACTCGATGATGTGATGAATGCGTTTTACGAGGGGCAGTATGACGTGTTGCTTTCGACCACGATCGTGGAATCCGGGCTTGATATTCCGACCGCAAACACGCTTATCGTGCATCGTGCCGACCGGTTCGGTCTGGCGCAGCTTTACCAGCTAAGAGGACGGGTAGGGCGCTCCAAAACGCGGGCCTATGCGCTCTTTACGCTTCCGGTCAGGCAAACCCTGACGGCAAATGCCGAACGTCGATTGAAGGTGCTGCAATCGCTCGATTCCATCGGGGCGGGCTTTGAGCTGGCCAGCCATGATCTTGATATTCGCGGCTCGGGAAATCTGCTCGGCGAAGAACAGTCGGGACAAATCCGCGAAGTCGGGTTCGAGCTTTACCAGCAGATGCTGGAAGAGGCGGTCGCCGAGCTGAAGGAAGGCGGGATGGGTGAAAGTGCGTCGCGCAATTGGTCTCCGCAAATTACCGTCGGTACACCAGTTCTTATTCCTGAAAGCTATGTTCCAGATCTGCAGCTACGCTTGTCACTCTACCGCCGGCTGGCGGATTTGCGCGAGCCGGATGAAATCGACGCTTTCGCAGCTGAATTAACGGACCGGTTCGGTAAATATCCGGAGGAAGTCGACCATCTGCTGAAGATCGTTTTCATCAAGGGACTTTGCTTCAAGGCAAATGTCGAGAAACTCGATGCCGGTCCAAAGGGTGTTGTCATCTCGTTCCGCGACCAGACATTCGCAGATCCGGCGGCCTTGATCCAATGGATCGCCGGCCAATCCGAGTTGGCAAAGATACGGCCCGATCAATCAATTGTGGTCAGCAGAGATTGGGACAGCGCCGAAAAGAGACTAAACGGTTCGGCAGTTATCATGACGACATTGGCAAAAATGGTGCCTCCGACGGTACAAGCCGCTTGAATATCACCACAGCGCTCACTGACTTTCTGAATACTCAGCTTCTTCCAGTTTCTCGGCGGCGGCCTGACGCATTGCATTTGCCAGTTGTTCCGGTGGCTGGGCGCCGGCAACGGCATAACGCTGATCAATAATGAAACAGGGCACGCCAGTAACACCCATCCGTTGCGCAGTTTCTATTTCCGCCTTTACCTCTTCGACATCTGCGGAACTGGCGAGTAATCTCCGGACCAAATCACCATCCATGCCGATGTGATCCGCAGCGCCGACAAGGACATGATCATCCCCGATATTGGCTCCTTCGAGAAAGAAGAGTTCAAACAGGCGCAGCACCATCTTGTCCTGAAGTTCCTCGCTTTGTCCGCCGGCCCAGCGGATCAATCGGTGCGCATCCAGCGTATTGGGGGACACCTTGATCTCGCTGAACTCGAAATCAATGCCGACGGCATGACCGGCATCCTCAATGCGTTTATAGATTTCCGCAGCGCGTTCTTCTCCGCCAAACTTTTCGGAAAGGTAGAGTTTTCGATCTTTGCCCTCCTTTGGCAGCGTGGAATCAAGCTGGTAGGGGCGCCAGCTGACGGTCAGATCCACATCGTCAAGGAGTGATCTGGCGGCCTCGAAATTCCGCTTTCCGATATAGCACCACGGGCACATGACATCGGAAATGATATCAATCTGTAGGGCATTACCTTTGTTGTCTGCCATTGGAATGTACCTTTCCTGAAGGTCCTGCGGCACCCGAACTTATTCGTTTTCTGCCCACCAAACCGTGTATTGATTACCGTATATAGGCGTTGCTTCCGGGTGTCCCACCTCGTTCCATTTGGCAATCCACTGATCTGACAGATGAAATAGCGGTACGACATAGTTTCCTGAAATCAATAATCGGTCGAGTGCGCGTACACTTGACTGGAATTCCTCAGTAGTCCGGGCCTGCAGCATTGAATCGATTGCAGCGTCGATGGCAGGATCAGCCGCACCGGCATAATTGAAGGTCCCGGGAATATCGCGTGACTGTGAGCCCCAACGGTTGAGTTGTTCATTGCCCGGTGAAAGTGACGCACTCAACGTAGCGATGATCATGTCATAGTCGAAATCCTGGGTACGCCGCTGATATTGTGCGTCGTCAACGGCGCGGATGCTGGCATCAATTCCGACAAGATCAAGCGTGCGCTTATAGGCTATTGCCAGTTTCTCCTCGTCTTCGGATTTGGTCAAAATCTCGAAACTCAACGGCTCGCCGGAGCTGTCCACCAATTTCCCGCCTTGCTGCTTGTAGCCTGCTTCGGAAAGCAGCTTCAAAGCAGCCCGAAGGATCTTCCGATCCCGGCCCGAGCCATTTGTCTTGGGCGGCTGCCAAGTGCCCTCCAAGACCTCTTCACTCACTGAATCGGGGAAGGGTGCCAGTAGTTCGCGTTCCAGATCATTTGCCGGCACGCCCAGGGCAGATAGCTGTGAACCCTGCCAGAAACTGCCGGTCCGTTTGTAGAAATCAAAGAACAGGTTCTTGTTGACCCATTCGAAATCAAACAGCATCGCCAATGCTTCGCGGGTTTTCGGATTTTGGAACACCGGTCGGCGGGTATTGAAGAAGAATGCCAGCATGGCCGCAGGCGTCTGTTTTTCGAAAACCTCTTTTGTCACCCGGCCATCCGATACCGCAGGAAAGTCGTAGGCGCGCTCCCACTGAGAGGGATCGCCTTCCTCATAAACCTGAAACAGGCCTTTCTTGAATGCTTCGAACCTAGCCTGGGCGGAGCGAAAATACTCAATCCTGATCGTATCGAAATTCAACTGCCCCTTGTTGACGGGCAGATCCTTGCCCCAATAATCATCTCTGCGTTTGAAGGTAATTTGCTGACCGGGGTCTACGGATTCGATCAGGTACGGTCCGCTGCCGACAGGGGGTTCCAGCGTGGAATCCTCAAAATTATCTACATTTGTGGCGTGTTTGGGCAAAACCGGCATGAAACCGGCCACAATTAACGGAAATTCCCGATCAGATTCATCGTTGAAAGTGAATTTTACCGAATGATCACCAGTTTTCTCGATCTTGTCGATTCGTCTCATACGGCTGTTGAAGGGAGGTCTTCCTTTCTCGGTTAAAAGTTCATAGGTGAATATCACGTCTTCCGGGATGATCGGTTCGCCATCGGACCATTTTGCATCCGGATTGAGGTGAAATTCCATCCAGGACCGGTCTTCCGGCATAACGACAGATTCGGCAATCAGGCCATAGAGTGCGAATGGCTCATCAGCGCTGCGGGTCATTAAAGGCTCGAAAATCAGTTTCCCGAAAGACGGGTCCCACATCCCACGCGCAGTCGTGCGCATGCTCTTGAGCACGAAAGGGTTGAGCGAATCAAATGTGCCGATCACACCATGGGTCAGTGCGCCACCGATTGGTGCATCCGGGTTGGCGTATGGAAGATGATCAAAGTCAGCGGGAAGGGCAGGTTCGCCATGCATTGAAATGGCATGCATGGGCTTTTCGTCCTGTGCAAATCCGACCTGGACAGGCATTAGAGCAAATCCAATTGTCGCGATGAAGCCGAAGATCGCCATTTTGAGAGTAAACCTTCGGGATTCCGCAAAGGGCTCGACAATATTATCAACTGTGCGCATCTGGTTTCTCATCGGGCAAGGGAAATAGGAGGAAACGGCATTGTCTGTTCCAATCATCATAAAAAACGAATCCTGCGTTAAAGATAGTACAACCAGCCAAAAAATGCCCGGTTGGACTGGAAATAGATTTAATGCTGTGCCATGGGAGAACCGCGTAATTATGGTCATGTTGCTGACAAATTTCCGGTGTGGAAGATTGGCCTTCAGTTTCCTGTTGTAGAGAGGCATGTTTCCCGGCTGGCGAAAGCGCGGGCAATACCTACAATTACGAGACGCGAGATTAGAATAAACGCGAAGGGCGTTTCTATGATTAGAACGAATTTGAAGAAATTTACCGGTTCGGTTTTCGGCGCATTGCTGATTGTGGCATTTGCATTACCGACCGGTACAGCGGTGGCTCAACAACAGCCCCCTACCAATAACTGGTACAAAGTCTGCTCCAAGCAGGAAGACAACGACATTTGCAATGTCCAGTTTCAGTCTGTTGCGTCGACCGGCCAATTGCTGACCGCTGTATCATTGCTGGAAATCAAGGGAACGATCAACGGACGGAAATTTCAGGTCACCGTACCCTCCGGACGCGTGATTCCACCGGGAATCAAGATGCAAATCGATGCCGGCAAGGAACTGACCATCCCCTATGCGATCTGTTTCCCGCAGCGTTGTGTTGCAGAAGTTCTACTTGACGACACGCTGGTCGGTTTGTTGAAGGGCGGCGGAGAATTGACGCTCACCTCCATCAACTTCCAGGGCAAGCCAAACCCGATCAAGGTAACTTTGAACGGCTTTACGGCAGCATTTGATGGTGAACCGCTGAAACAGGATGAGTTGGAAGCCCGACAACGCCAACTCCAGGAAGAGCTGCGCAAGAAGGCTGAGGAACAGCGCAGGCGCCTTCAGGAGGAGCAGAACAAGGCCAAGGAAACGGCAAACTAGAATAATCGACCGCACAAATAGAAACACCCGCCAGTTTGGCGGGTGTTTTTTCGAATAACTGTTTAATTTTAATGACTTAAGTCGGAACGTGTCTGGTAGGAACCGTCTTCACGACGAACAAACACCTCGTCAACCTGCGGATGGCGAACTGGTTCAGGATCATTTTCTATCAACAGATTTTGTTCCGAAACATAAGCGATATATTCGGTTTCCTCGTTTTCTGCGAAGAGATGGTAAAAGGGTTGATCCTTGGAGGGTCGAATATCTTCCGGAATTGACTCGTACCACTCATCGGTGTTGTCAAATTCAGGATCCACGTCAAATATCACGCCCCTGAAGGGGTAGATCCGATGTCTGACAACTTGTCCAATGTTAAATCTGGCCGTTTTCATGCTCATCTATCCGACAAGTTATTGTTTCATTGACATTAAAGGATACAGACAATCACTGTCCGTATCAAATTCGTTTCGTCTGTTAAGAAAATAGCGTAACTGTTACAATTCGCAATCCATCCGCTGATTTTTCATGTTAGCAATTCTAAATCTGGTACTGCCACTGTTTGGCGTCGTCTTCCTTGGTTATGTCGCCGGGAGGATCCTGAAGTTACCGCTCGAGGGGCTGGAATGGCTAAACATCATGATCATCTACGTGATGTTACCAGCCCTGATCTTCAAACTGGTCTCGATCACACCAGTTGAGGAATTTTCAAATCTATCGTTCATTACAGCCACGACGTTTGCGACATTGGTCACCTTTTGCCTGACGTTTTTCATTGCCGGGATATTTAATGGCGGCAATGTCGGAGAATCGACCATTCAAGGCTTTGCCGGGGCATATGGAAATATCGGTTATATGGGGCCTCCCTTGGCAATTGCGGCATTTGGTCCTGAGGCGGCCGCACCGGTCGCATTGATATTCTGTTTCGACAATTCGCTTCATTTTACGTTGGCGCCGCTGTTGATGGCTTTCCACGGAAAGTCGGAGGTCTCAATTGGCCGGCTCCTGGGCGAAATACTAGCCAAGATTTTCACCCATCCGTTTATCCTGGCGACGATTGCTGCAATTTTGGTGGCGATCAGCGGCTTTGAGCTTCCGGGTGCGCTCGATTCCCTGATCGATATACTGGCAGCCGGTGCTGCACCCTGTGCGCTCTTCGCGATGGGTGTCACGGCAGCTCTGCGGCCCCTGAAGCGAGTCCCGTTGGAACTCGCTTACATATTGCCGATCAAGCAGATTGTGCATCCGCTGCTTGTTTTTGGCCTGCTGCTGGTGTTGGCTCCGAATACCAGCCCGATCTGGATTCACGCGGCTGTCCTGCTGGCGACTTTACCGGTTGCCACAAATGTGTTTGTGATCGCGCAGCAATATGGTGTCTGGCAGGAGCGCGCATCGAGTGCCGTGGTCATCAGCACTTTTGCAAGTATCACAACCGTAACGGCTTTCCTCTACCTGATCAGGGAGGGTTATTTCACATTTTAGCCTGGTACCGACTAGGCAGGCGATCGGCAAGGCTCTGAGAAATCATTCTAAGTGTTTTTCCCGGTGCTATTCCCTCGCGCATCGCCATCCGCCGCAAAGGTCCGAATGAAGACAGAGCTCCCATGCCAATGCCACGTAATAGCTGAACCGGAAGAAAATCGCTAAGCAGTGAACGGTTCATAAGGTCAATTGATGCCGTTCGGCTGGCGACATCCAACCGCCGCTTGCGATCATATTCAGACGCGATTGCCGCCATCGGTAATCCCGACATCAGTAATTTGGTAACTGCCTGAACGTCCCGAAGGCCTAGATTGAAACCCTGGGCGCCGATCGGCGGGAATATGTGAGCTGCCTCCCCAACCAACACAGCCCTGCCACTCCCGAAGCTATTGGCGATCATTCCAGAAAGGGGAAAAGACTGAATATCGCTGGTAATGGTTATTTTGCCCAGCATCGAGTGCATATGCTTCTCAATCTTGTCTGCGAGATTCTCCCGGTCAGATGCCACAATCGCCGCAGCTTTTTTCGGGGTTTCTACCCAGACAAGGCTGGAGAGACCAGGTCCGAGCGGAACAATAGTAAAGGGGCCAGAGACTGTATGAAATTCCGTGCTCACATCGTCATGTGGCAGAGAATGCTTGAAATTCAGGACGATTGCGGTTTGTGGATAAGACCAATCGCGAGCTGTAATGCCACTTGCCTTTCGAACGATCGAGTTGCGGCCATCTGCGCCAATTACAAAGTTTGCGACAACATGCGCGCCAGTGCCCAAGGCCAGATCAATATTATCCGTATTGATTTCCATGTATTCCACGGCAGCTTCCAGAAATACTTCAGCACCAGATGACGCAATGCGTTTGCACAGATCTTCCGAAAGGTCCGTGTTGGCAATGTTGTAACCAAATTCCTCCAAGCCAATTTCACTTGAATGGAACTCCGTTTGGGGCGAGCGGATCAGGCGATTTGTATCGTCGATCATTCTGATCGTGCGTAACGGGTTTCCCATTTCCCGGAAGACTTCGTCTACGCCCAGTGAGTTCAGAAATTCGACAGAGTCGGACCACAAAGCCGTCGTGCGCTGATCGGGCCTTGGCGCAGCAGGTGCAATGTTGACGACCTCAAATCCTTTGACCCGTAGTGCAAGCGTTGTAGCCAGTCCTGCGAGACCGGCGCCGACAACCGCGATGTCTGCTTGTCTTTCTTTCATGTTGGTCTGACCCTGATTGCTTAAACTATCCAGTTCAAAGGATAGTGGCTTTTGGTGATTTTGACAGGCGACATTTTGCAACAGCCAAATAACAGGCTATCGCAGCCCACAGCCGATGAATAAGCTCGGCCAAAGATACCAGATCACACGCTTTTGGGCGGGCATGGAAAAACATAAACAAACCTGATACGACTTGAGAAAGTGTGGTATTTGAGGCCGGCCTACCGTGTTCGGACATCCAAAGGACGCATTGTGGGCGTTCGGCGTACATATTCTTACAGCTTCCGGCGCTTTTCTGGCGTTCCTGTCACTGGTCGCGACTGCCGAGGCCGACTTCAGAATGGCATTCTTCTGGCTCGGTGTCGCGATGTTGGTTGATGGAATAGACGGGCCGTTGGCGAGGAAGCTTGAAGTCCGCAAATGGTGGCCCTACTGGTCTGGCGACATGCTGGATTCGGTCATCGATTATGTGACCTATGTGATCATTCCCGCATTTATTCTCTATATGAGCGGCATTATGGGCCGGTATTTTTCCTTTACCGCAGCTGCCATTATCGTGATCACCAGTGCAATTTATTATGCTGATACCCGCATGAAGAGCGAGGATTACGGTTTCATCGGATTTCCAGTCTGCTGGAACATGGTAGTGTTCACCATCTTTATCGTCTCGCCGTCGGAAATGCTGTCCTTTGTGCTGGTAGTGATCACTGCAATTCTGACCTTTGTTCCGGTAATTTTTGTGCATCCTGTCCGCGTAAAGCCAATGCGAAAAACTACTCTGACCGTATTGGGTATCTGGATATTGGGCGCCTTGATCGCATTGTTTTATGATCTGGACAGTCCCGTATGGGTAGACGTGATAATTGCCGGCTCCGGGCTGTATCTCTTTTGCATTGGCTTCGTCCTGCAAATGGCAGGAAAATTGCGATAAGCACTTCGAGGCTTTCAGGCTCGCGGGCGCGAAAATCTCAACAAACACCGGAAAAGTATCCAAAATGTCACATTTATGACGGGATTTCGTTGACCTGGCTGGTGGAAAACTAGGCATGACTAATCTTTGTGCTGGATTTTTGTCTCCAGCCGTTTTCAAATGCGGGCATGGTATCGGAAGAAGCAGACAACAATAAAAAGCAGCCGGAAGAACCGGCACCCGGGCAAACAATGGCAGGAAGTGATGGCGTTCCAATGCTGGAAGTGCGCCAGATTGTTAAGTCGTTCGGACCGCTCAAGGCCAATGACAATGTCAGCCTCAGCGTTGGCTCTGGAGAAATCCATTCCCTGCTTGGCGAGAACGGCGCGGGAAAATCCACGCTGGTGAAAATGCTGTATGGCTCGCTTCAACCGGATACGGGTGAAATCCTGTGGCAGGGCAAGCCGGTCAACATCACGTCCCCTTCAATGGCGCGTCAGACCGGGATTGGAATGGTGTTCCAGCACTTTTCGCTGTTCGATTCCTTGTCTGTCGCCGACAATATTCTGCTTTCACTTGAAGAATCCTTTGCCACCAGCGATGTTGCCGACAAGGCCAGACAGCTATCGATTGACTATGGCTTGCCGCTCAATCCGCATTCCATCGTAGGTGATTTGTCTGTGGGAGAGCGGCAACGCGTGGAGATCGTGCGCTGCCTGTTGCAAAACCCCGATCTCATTATCCTGGATGAACCGACTTCGGTTCTGACCCCGCAGGAAGCAGAAAACCTGTTTGAAACATTGGAGCGCCTGAGATCGGAAGGGCGATCCATCCTGTATATTTCGCATCGTCTGGAAGAAGTTAAGCGCATGTGCGATCGCGCCACGATCCTGCGCCATGGCAAGGTTGTCGGTGAATGCGATCCGGCACAGGAAACCGCAGAGTCACTTGCGTCCCTGATGGTTGGAACGAATGTCAACAAAGCCAATCGGCGAGCAGCGGGCGAGATCGGTGATCCACTTCTTGAAATTACAGGCGCAAATTTGCCTGCCGGAAGTCCGTTTGCAATTGCACTAAAGAACGTGAACCTTACCGTGCGAGGCGGTGAAGTCGTCGGTATTGCCGGTGTGGCAGGAAACGGACAAAGCGAATTTTTCAGGCTGGTATCCGGTGAAGATGTGATTGCGAATGCTGATGCAATCAATATTCGCGGAACAGCCTGCGGTTCAAGCGGGATCAATGAGCGCCGAAGTCTTGGCGCAGCCTTTGTGCCGGAGGAACGTCTTGGTCATGGTGCAATTCCGGATTTGAGCCTGTCTGAAAACCTGTTGCTTTCGCGGCATGGCTCCGACAGTGCTGCTTTCTTGAGAATGGGCAAGCTCGGTCTGATCCGAACCGAAATTACACTCGATGCCACAGCCCGTATTTGTGAGAAAATGGATGTTCGCAAGACCGGCGAAGACCCTGATGCTTCATCGCTTTCAGGCGGAAACCTTCAGAAATTCATCATGGGGCGGGAGCTTGATCGCCAACCATCGCTACTGATCGTCAATCAACCAACCTGGGGTGTTGATGCGGGTGCGGCCGCACGTATCCGCCAGGCAATGATGGACCTTGCCCAATCAGGTTGCGCAGTTCTGGTGATTTCACAGGATCTGGATGAAATCTTTGAAATCTCGGACCGGATAACGGTTATGCATGATGGCGAGTTGTCGGAACCAATTCCGATTGAGGACGCAACTTACGAGAAGATTGGTCTGTTGATGGGCGGCGCCAATCCCGGACATGTCCTGCCGGAAGTTGAAGAGCATCATCATGACGATACCACCAGCGGCGGAGCAGAGTGATGATCCGCGTTGAACTCGTCAAACGTCCTCAGCATTCGAATTTCTACATGCTCATGTCGCCGTTTATTGCGTTCGGTCTGACGCTTGTCTTCGGCGCCTTGATTTTCCTGGCTCTGGGTAAAAACCCATTTACCGGGCTTTATTTCTACTTCATCGATCCGCTTTCCCAGGTCTGGTCGCTACATGAGCTGGCCATCAAGGCGGGCCCGTTGATCATGATCGCGGCAGGCCTGTGCGTTTGCTACCGATCAAACAACTGGAATATCGGCGCTGAAGGACAGTTTATCGTCGGCGCCATCTTCGGCTCGATGATACCGATTCTGATGCCGGGGTTTCAGACTGTGCTAACGCTGCCACTAATGCTGATTATGGCAATGGTCGGTGGTGCGATCTATGCCGGCATACCGGCGCTGCTGAAAGCCCGGTACAATGCCAATGAAATCCTGACCAGCCTGATGCTGGTCTATGTCGCACAATTACTGCTTGACTGGTTGGTCCGAGGTGTCTGGCGCGACCCGCAGGGCTTTGCCTTCCCTGGTTCCGTACGGTTCCCACCGGCTGCAACCTTGCCGGAAATGATCCCTTCGCAGGGGGATGCACATTACGGATTTTTGCTGGCACTAGTTGCAGCAATTGCCGTCTGGTTTTTCCTGGCGAAGACCCTGAAAGGGTTTGAAGTCAGCGTCCTTGGTCTGAGCCCGCGCGCCGGCAAGTTTGCCGGTTTCAGTGCGTCGGCCATGGTATTCTTTTCCTTCATGCTGTCAGGCGCTTTGGCGGGTCTGGCAGGCATTTCGGAAGTGTCCGGCGCCATTGGGCAATTGCGTGAAGTGATCTCACCGGGTTACGGCTTTGCGGCGATTATCGTGGCATTTCTAGGCCGCCTCAATCCGCTCGGCACCATTGCCGCAGGATTGTTGCTGGCATTGACCTATCTAGGCGGTGAGGCGGCACAGATTTCGCTCGGCATCTCCGACAAGGTGGTTCGCGTATTCCAGGGCATGCTTCTGTTCTTTGTCCTGGGTTGTGACACGCTGGTTCATTACAAGATCCGGATCGTCTCCCGCACTGCGGAAGGGAGCGCGACATGATGGATATGTGGCAAAACATTATCCTGACGATCGCAACGGCAGCGACACCATTATTGATCGCCGCGCTTGGCGAGTTGGTTGTGGAGCGCTCCGGCGTCCTCAATCTTGGTGTCGAAGGCATGATGATCATGGGCGCAGTCACCGGTTTCGCAGTGGCGCTTGCGACCGGGAATCCTTGGTTAGGCATGATTGGCGCGATCATTATCGGATCTCTCTTCTCACTGCTGTTCGGTTTCTTGGTGCTGAGCATCGCTACCAATCAGGTGGCCACCGGACTATCATTGACGCTCCTGGGTATTGGGCTCTCAGGCATGATCGGCGAAGAATTTGTGGGCGAGCCCGGCGTAAAACTCTCGAATATCGAAATTCCGGGCCTGGTTGATATCCCGCTTGTCGGAAGATTGCTGTTTGGGCAGGACCCGATCTTCTACATCTCGATTGCATTGGTATTCGGGGTCATGTGGTTCCTATTCAAGACAAGAACCGGTCTGACGCTTCGCTCGGTCGGGGACAACCATGATTCAGCCCATGCGCTTGGAATTCCGGTGCTGCGCTATCGCTATTTTGCCGTCATGTTTGGTGGTGCCTGTGCCGGTCTTGCCGGCGCACATCTGACGCTGGTCTACACGCCGCAATGGATCGAGAACATGACCTCGGGCAGGGGCTGGATCGCCTTGGCGCTTGTGGTATTTGCATCCTGGCGTCCTTTACGCCTGCTTGCCGGCGCCTATTTGTTTGGAGCAGTGTCAATCGGTCAGTTGCATGCACAGGCATTAGGTCTTGGAATTCCGTCGCAGTTCCTGTCATCCTTGCCATATCTGGCAACGATCGTTGTACTCGTGATAATTTCAACCAACAGGCGGCTGACGTTGATGAATACACCAGCATGCCTCGGCAAGCCGTTTGTGCCGGCACGCTAAAGACAAGATTTGATTGAAGAAGAGGGCAGGGAAGATAGAAACTATATTCCGCCGAGAAAGAGGGAGAACTTGAAATGAAAAAAATGATTTTGGCGCTTGCAGCGTCGGCGGTCATGGGATTAGGCGTTTCAGCCGCCGAAGCCAAGACCAAAGCCTGCTTCATCTATGTCGGTCCGATCGGCGACTTCGGCTGGTCGTACCAGCATGATCGCGGCCGACTGGATGTAGAAGAAGCCTTGGGTGACGAGGTTGAAACCGCCTATCTGGAAAGTGTACCGGAAGGTCCCGATGCCGAGCGTGCACTTGAGCGTTTTGCCCGGTCCGGCTGCAACATCATCTTTGCCACGTCATTTGGTTACATGGACCAGGTGAACCAGGTTGCAGCAGATTTTCCGGATGTGAAATTCGAGCACGCGACTGGCTACAAGCGCGAGCATCCCAATGTATCGACCTATAATTCGAAATTCCATGAAGGCCGCTACGTCCAGGGACAAATTGCAGCTAGTGTCTCGGATGCGGGTGTCGCCGGCTATATTGCATCCTTCCCGATTCCGGAAGTTGTGATGGGGATCAATTCCTTTATCCTGGGTGCTCAATCGGTCAATCCCGACTTTGAACTGAAAGTCGTCTGGGTCAACACCTGGTTTGATCCGAGCAAGGAAGGTGATGCTGCAAAGGCACTGATCGACCAGGGCGCAGATATCATCACCCAACACACGGACTCGACTGCACCCATGCAGGTTGCTGCCGAGCGTGGCGTCAAGGCATTTGGCCAGGCATCGGACATGATCGATTTCGGCAAGGAAACCCAGCTTACGTCAATCATTGATGATTGGGGTCCTTACTATATAGAGCGCGTAAAGGCCGTTATTGAAGGCGATTGGGAACAGGTGGATGTATGGGATGGCATGACCGAAGGCCACGTCGTCATGGCGCCTTACACCAACATGCCGGAAGATGTGAAAAAGCTTGCCATGGACACCGAAGCCAAGATCAAGGCAGGCGAGTTTGATCCCTTTACAGGACCGATCACCAAGCAGGATGGTACCGAGTGGCTGAAGGAAGGTGAGGTCGCTGATATCGGCACCTTGCTGGGCATGAATTTCTATGTGAAGGGCGTCGACGACGAGCTTCCACAATAGGTTTTCAACAAAAACGACAAAAGACCCGGTTCATGCCGGGTCTTTTTTGCTCATTTTCCTGAAAAAGGTGTTGCAAGATCGCCCGGTCTTGGGCATTAGCAGGTTCTGATACCCGGAGGGGTGACCGAGTGGTTTAAGGTACCGGTCTTGAAAACCGGCGTGCGGGCAACCGTACCGTGGGTTCGAATCCCACCCCCTCCGCCACAGACCTGTTTCTGGTTGTGTTTTATCATTATAAAAATTGAATGGATCAAGGATTTGAAGGCAGGGGTCTTCGTAAGTCCCCGCAATTTTGAATGAAGAGCCATGATCTTGCGAATTATCCCCGCTAACTACATTCTAACGCTGCTAATCCATTTCATATGATGAAAGATTTTCAGGATGTACAATCCGAGAGAAGCTCAGGAAGACTTCCGCATCCACACAATCTTCCTCTTCGTTGCATTTGTAGTCATCGCCTTTGTTTTTCTGAAAATCGCATCAGAAAATGGTGTCACCTACATCTATCTGAAATATTATGGTGTTGAGACGAATGCCGAAGTAATTGACGCGACACCAGTCGATGATGACCTTTGGCCAGGTGCCAGCTTTGACAAGAGGCCGCGTTATTCCAAATATGAGTTTGAATATGGCGACGATGAAGGACGGACTTTTCGGAATTTTCTGATTCTGCCACCGGAATATGTCGATGGTGAACAAACTCAGCTTCATGAAGTTGGCGAACTTTTAGCGGTGATCTATTCGGAAGAGAAACCCGAGATTTTTCTGCCGCTATCCTTCTTCCACCGAAAGAGAATGGACGCAAATATCCTGATTACATCGATTTTGGTAATAGCGGGTTTCTCATTTCTCACTTTCCGAAAAATCGTGTCCTATACGCGCTTCAGGAACCGAGCCAGATATTACTGAAGTGAAACGCAGACATTTCGGAGCATTGAGTTTTTAAGGCAGATCAGAGGTTTGACTTGAAAATGTTCGTCAGCGCCTCCGTCATGCTGCAATCCAAGGAATCTCAAGATAAACTGGCAAATCTCATTGTTCGGATTTGAAGGTTGATTATTGGCTTATCTATCGCGGTATTTTTGTTCGTCGATCTGTTAGCGAACGCGGGTCAAGCTGCTCTTTAGCCGACAACATGGTTTTGGTAGCGACGATCACGCAGAGACAAGGCCTTACAATTAATGGGGTTTCACTCTACTGCCTACACAATACTCTCATGTGAAAATGTAGCTGTTAGAGTTACCAAACAGCTACCAACTCCATAAACTCGTATCCAATAATTTCCTAAAAAATAGCACCTCACTGGTACTTTTTATGGTCCCAATTGAAAAGTCGTTGTGGTCCCATGCACAAGCTGCCCGTTCAAAAAATTATTCTATTTTTCTGCGTTTACCTGATGATGGCCGTAGGTGCCTCTGCGGAGCAATGGCGTGTCGTTCAAGCAACTGGTCAGGTTTGGATCGGTTCCAAAGATGCGCAAAATGCGTCATTGGGTGGAGCAGTTTTCGTCCAGGACGGCGCCTATATCCGTACTGGAAAAACGGGCCGAGCCATGCTCGCTCGCGGAAAACAAACGATGATCCTGGGACCCAACAGCAAGATAACGGTCACAGAGGATTATCCTGGCAGAACCAGCATAAAACAAGATGCTGGCTCGGTAACGTTCAATGTTGACCGAAGAGATGTCCAGCATTTCGAAGTTGAAACGCCCTATCTGGCTGCGATTGTCAAAGGCACGATTTTCAAGGTCAAAATCGCAAGAGAATTTACCGAAGTACAAGTGATGCAAGGAAATGTCGAAGTGGTTGGCCTCTCTGGGAATGGTGTTGAAGTATCAGCCGGTCGTTCAACCAAGGTGGCAAATCCAAAGTTCGCTCGCTCATCGAAGAAGTCAAAGCCGATTTCCAACAGTTTGGGAAGAAATTTCAGGGCAAGCGGTCAACGCGCTCAGCCATTGTTTCAATTCGCCATGAGAGGCTTCAATTCGAACGTCGTGATGTCGGGCAAAGACAACAACAATGACGATCTTTGGGACCACAATTCCGGCTTCGATGACAAAGGCGAAGAAGTCGCCGAGGGCGGTGATGGAGGCGAGACCAGCGGCGAAGGTGGTAGCGATGGCGGAAGTGACGACGGTAGCCATGGCGATGACGGCAGTGATGGTGATGGAAGCCACGATGACGACGGCAAAGGCGATGGCGACGATGATGACGACGACGACGATGATGATGACGACGATGATGATGACGATGATGATGACGACGACGATGACGACTAACTCATGTCAGCGCAACTAGCGAAACGAATGTATAAGAAGGCAGACCCGCTCAGGCCGTCAACTTGGATGAAAACTCGTCATTTTTTTCGTAGCGCCGTTACAGTTGGGCTAATTATCCTGGTCGCAGTTTCGCTCGACTTTTTGGGATTTGGGAATCCGTATTTTCACTGGATCCTCGAAAAGAGGATGGAGCATTTTCAACGGCCTGCAAGCCAGTCAATCGTGTTGGTTGAAATAGACCGAAAGAGCATTGACGGCATTTCTAGCTGGCCTTGGAAGCGCAGCGTCCACGCAAAACTGGTAGACCGCTTGAACGCGCTGCAAGTTGAGGAAATCGCCCTGGATATTGATTTCAGCAATCCATCAACTGAAATCGAAGATGCTGAACTCGAAGACGCGATTGCACGCAATGCCGGCTCCGTTTTGCTGGCCAATTTTCTTGAACAAATTTTGGAACATGATGAACTGAAAACCAGTTTGCGGGAACCAATTGAACGCTTTCGAAAGCATGCATGGACTGCAAATGTGAATGTTCGAACCGATGGTGATGGTCTAGTTCGCACCTATCCCTACGGAATCTCTATCGACGGCAATATAGTACCATCGATGGGAGCGACGCTTGGCGGTGGTATGGGCATTGCCGGAAGTGAGTTTCTGATTGACTACAGCATAAATTCGGAAGGCATCGACAGAGTCTCGGTAATCGATGTTCTAAATGGCGTTGTCGATCCAAACCGGCTTGCCGGCAAGAAAATCATCGTTGGTGCGAGCGCAACCGAGCTGAATGATTTCTTCAATGTGCCTGTCGCCGGAAATGTGACCGGCGCAACGCTGCAGGCCCTGGCTGCTGAGACTATTCTACAGAACAGGATTTTAAGCGTTCAGAACAAAAAGATCACACTGGCGGGGATTTTACTCATTGCACTTTGCGCAATTTTTATCGGTAAGGTCCGCTGGCATCTGGCCGTCAGCCTGGCTTTGTCTGCTGGTATCTTGATTGAATTGGCCGCAGCGGTCATCCAGTCGAAAACAACGATCGCCGTGGATACGACCGCGTGGCAGATTACACTGGTATGTCTCGCGCTGGCGGCAATGGTGAGAGAAATCGGGATCTACCAAATCCTGCACCGTATCTGGCATGTAAGAGCCGACAACGCAGAATTGATACTGTCCAAGGTAGTGGCAGACAATTTCGCCGGTATTCTGATAATCGACGAAGATCGAACCATTCGAAAATGCAGCCGGTCAGCGCAACTGATACTGGAAAAGAACTTTTCGGCGGAAGTGCCGGCAAATACGGTTCTTCCGGCAGCCATTTGCGATCTGATTGACAAGGCATTCGAAAATCGAAGGATCATGGAGCCGCAATTGGTCGGCGAAACGACGGTCGAAATATCTCAACAATTCACCAAAACACTGCAATATGTAGCGACGCGTTCTATCATCGAGGATGATCAGTCACTCAAATCCGGTAAGAAAAGCAATCAGTATGTTGTTTGCCTTACGTTTACTGATGTGACCGAACAGCGCCTGGCAGAGGAAAAAATCCAACGGTTGGCGCTTTATGACACACTGACCGACTTGCCAAATCGAAACAGCTTCATCGAGAGGCTGCAATCCGAAATTCAGTGGAACGCGGATGCTCCCGCATCAGCTGCGATTATCTATTTCGATCTCGATGGCTTCAAGAATGTGAATGATACCCTAGGTCACAGCACCGGCGACCGTTTGCTGAGAGCGGTTGCGGAACGGGCGGCCGGATACTTGCCTGATGGCGCTGACATTGCCAGGTTCGGTGGGGATGAATTTGCTGTCCTGGTCGGCGGACCTGACGCCTTGAACAATGCTGAGATCTGCGCCCGCACTATCATTGATGGCTTGGCCAAGCCATTCCTCATTGGCGATCATGCACTGATCATAGGTGCCAGCGCAGGCATAGCGTTGATATCCGCAGATATCTTCAAACCCGATGATGTGCTCATGCGGGCTGATATTGCCTTGTACCGTGCAAAAGCCGAAGGCGGCGGGCGAGTCCGAAAATTCAGTGCGGAGATGCTCGAAGAGATCGCCGAACGTCAGATATTTGAACGGGAACTGATGAAGGCATACAAACTGGGTCAGTTTGAAGTCTGGTATCAACCGCAATTTGATATTGTCAGCGGTAGGCTGTGCGGCGCAGAAGCACTTCTTCGCTGGCGACATCCTGAACGAGGTATCATCTCGCCGGAGAAGTTCATTCCGGTTGCCGAAACGATTGGCATGATCAAGGAACTTGGCCAGTGGGTCCTGGAAACTGCGTGCAGCCAGGCAGCCGCCTGGCCGGGCAGAGTAAAACTCGCGGTCAATGTATCGTCTGTGCAATTCGCAAGATGCGATGTGGCAGAAGTGCTCGCGACGGCAATGCAGAACTCCGGGATATCTCCTGATCAACTCGATCTTGAAATAACGGAATCCCTATTCATGCAGCCCAATGACCGCCTGCTCGATACGTTGACAAAGATCAGGGATTTTGGTGTCGGACTTGCACTCGATGATTTTGGAACGGGATATTCTTCGCTCGGCTATGTTCACAAGTTTCCGATTACGAAAATAAAGATTGACCGCTCATTCGTGGTCGGATTGCCGAAAGATGCAGAAGCAGCTGCCATTGTGCGGGCAGTAGCCACCCTGGCCAAGAACATGAACATTCGGCTTAATGCCGAGGGCATTGAAACGCGCGAACAAGTCCAATTCCTGAAATCGATCGGAGTTGAAGAAGGGCAGGGGTTCATCTGGGGCGAACCACAGACTGAGAGAGAATTCTCCAAATTGCTGACCGAAATTGGAGTTGCCGAACGGCTTCTTGCATAGGTTATTGGTGTTCCATGTGCGGCAATGAACGTTTTGGCGTACATTCCCGGTGAACTGGAATGCAAGAAGTGTGGCCGCTCAGGGCCGCATCCGGTCATTGTCCAATGCTATGAATGATGTCTTCTTTCGGGTCTAGTTCAGGACATTCCCGATCCACCCGTTTGACCGCAGCTTTGGTCCATAGCGATTGCCGATGGAATTTGATCGTTAGATGAGCTTTGGTCTAATTTCTAACTTTCGGCATCTTCCGAGCCATGCTTTCCTGATCTGAGCATCCCGGCATATGATTGTATGAATCCTGGTGTCTTCGGGAAATCCGTGAAACGGCGAAGTGCTTCTGCCAAAATTGGGAAATTGCCACTTTCCTCGCCGACCATCCGCCCCCATTCGAGCATGTCCTTTCGGTTGATTGGATTTGGCGGTTGAATTGAATCGCTTTTTATCCAATGAGCGTGCCGATCAAAAACAACTGACTTGCCTGCGCCGGCTGCTTCCGAAACTGCCCGGATAAATTCGACTGGATCAAGTCCGATGGTCTCGCCGGCTACGACGGCTTCAGTAAAGGCCAGCATAGTGGCATTTCCGATTGCGTTGTTCAGCACTTTGGCTGCTGCGCCTGCGCCAAAGTCTCCTAGATAAGCATAACCACGCCCGGTAGCGCCGAGAAAGTCCTTTGCTTCCTTAAGGTCTTCCGCTTTCCCACCTAAAAAATGGTACAGTTGGCCAGCTTCAGCATCACGGGCAAGTCCGATCAGGCAAGCTTCGAGATGCCGCCGGCCAGACGCCCGGGAGATATCCGCAAATGTCTGTGCCCTGTCAGGCGCAATCGTTGACGTTTCGATCACCATTGCCTGTCTTTCTGGCGCGGTATTGGCGATCATTTCGTAGACTTCACCGAGTGCCGAAGGTGACGCAAGGCAAATGACGACAAAACCAGACTCGGCCAGCAATGTAGACAGCTCGGTATGGATCTGGACTCCGACGGCTTCGGCGCGCTCGCAGGCTGCCGTGTCGGGATCTACTCCAGAAACCTTGTGTCCTGCTGCCACAAGCGATCGCGCCATTCCGCCGCCCATGGCGCCGAGCCCAACCATGCCGAAAGTAGGAGGGCGAGCTTCGGCTTTTTCAGATGCAGAGGTCAATTTCCAGCTCCTTCCATGAAGTCGCAGGCAAGGCCATGAACATATGACGCCGCTTTGGGATCATATGCCCAGCGCTCCGTAAAGCTCCAGCCATGATGAGCA
>JANQQM010000218.1 GCA_028289365.1 Salaquimonas sp.
CATCAGCCGGCTGATAACGCCAATCTCTATGATGCCAGCACCACCCATGCCTATCAGGTGCAGGAGGTCATGGACGGCAACACCAATAATGGCGGTGATGCATCGATCATGACCAGCGAGGGGCTGGTCAGCTATGACGGCAATACCGGCGCGACTTCGCTGACCAATGAATATGGCGTGACAACCACCACCCATGCCAACGGCCTGCAGACGGTCGATTATGGCAATGGCGGCGACAGCAGTTCCGATCCCGGTGCCGGCAACAGTTCGTCGGGCAACAGCAACAATACCGGCAGCCAGTCCAATTTCGATGCCAATCACGACCATTATGACGAAAACGGCGTGCCCAATTCGTTTTCCAATGACAATGATTCCGGCGGCTCCAGCGGCGGCAAGCCATTGCTGATCGATCTCGATGGCGACGGCGTGGAGATCGCAGGCGCGGACGAAAACACCGTGCTGTTCGACATTGACGATGAAGGCCTGATCCACCGCTCGGCCTGGGCCGCGGCGGGGGATGCGGTTCTGTTCTACGATCCCGACGGGCGCGACACGATTACCGAGCAAAGACAGTTCATCTTCACCGAATGGGACCCGACCGCAGCCTCCGACATGGAGGCCCTGCGCGCAGTCTTCGACACCAATAATGACGGCAAGCTGACCGCTGCCGATGCCGATTTTTCCAAGTTCAAATTGATGGTGACGGGTGATGACGGCTCGACCAGCGCGCAGACCCTGACGGCGGCCGGCATTACCGAAATCGACCTCAACCCGGATGCGACCCGGATCGATTTCGAGGACGGTTCGGCGATCACCGGCCAGACCAGCTATACCAAATCCGACGGCACGACCGGTGTCGCCGCCAATGCGATGCTGGTCAAGGATGCCAGGGGCTATAATGTCGAGCAGACGGTAACGACCGACGGCAGCGGCAATCGCGTCGTGGTCAATGACGGCTATAATGAAAATGGCGACCTGGCCTGGTCGATGCGCGGGATCACCAGCCCGGATGGCAGCGACATCACCATTTATCATGATGACAATGGCGACGGGGTCGACGACCGCATCCGGACCATTACCACCGCGACAGATGGTTCCGGCGTCAAGACCGAGACCCAGACCGATTATGCCGGTTCCGACCTTGCAAGCGCGGTGGAGACGGCGCGAACGGTGACGGTGACCAATGCTGCCGGTGATGTGGTAACGATCAGCCGCGATTCCACCGGCAGCGGCTGGTATGACGAGGTCGAGACACGCACGACGCATGCCAATGGTTCGATGACGATCACCATACAGCAACTGGCGCAGAACGGCGCGGTCCTGGCCTCAATAACGCGCGATGTCTCCGCCGATGGGCTGACGCTGGACGAGATTGTCGACATCGACGGCGATGGCGATACCGATAGCGACACCACCCATACGATTTCCTATGGGCCGGGCGGCGAGCGCACCGATGCCTGGTCGGTCAACAATAATGACGGCTCGCTGCGTTCGGCAACAACGACCACCACCAGCAGCGATGGCGCCACCCGCACCGAGGATCATGATCTGGATGGTGACGGCGACACCGACCGCCAGGACATCCGCTCTGTCACCGATGACGGCAGCGGCGGAACGATCTCGACACTGGACGTGAAGAATGGCGATGGTTCGCTCAGGATTTCCTCGACCATTACCCAGAGCGCCGATACGCTGACCCGCACCGATGCGATGGATGAGGATGGCGACGGCACCGCGGACACGACGGTCGATGACGTAACCACCATTGTCGCGGGCGAACACACCCAGACGGTGTCCGTGACCAATGCCGACGGATCGCTGCGCGCGCAGACCAAGACCGTTCTGGGTGCCGACAAGGTGACGTCGGAGGAATGGGTCGATCTCGATCAGGACGGCACCTTCGACGCAACCGATATAGTAGCACAGGTGACGGTCGACGGCGTAACGGGCGAGCGGACCGAAGATCAGTGGCAACGCAATGCCGATGGCAGCGTCAGCGCATCCTCCCAGACCGTGACCAGCGAGGACGGCCTGTCCGTGGTCACAACCATTGATGCGGATGGTGACGGCGATACCGATACCGAAATCAGCGATGTCACCGTGATTGCCGGCAATGGCGTTTCAACCCGAACCATCACGACGAAGAATGGCGACGGCACGACCCGGATGGTTGACGAAATCGAGACCTCCGCCGATGGCCTGACGCGCACGACGCGCTCTGACATTGATGGCGACGGCACTATTGATGCCGTCATCACCGAGACCATCACCGAGGATGGCAGCGGAAACCGGATCACCACGATCAGCGAGAAGTCCGGCAATGGCACCTTGCTGTCGGAAACCGAACTGGTGGAAAGCGCCGACCGGCTGACGATCACGCGCAATACCGACAGCGACGGAGATGGCGTTGACGATCATGTGGTCCATTCGGTCGAGGCCGCCGATGGGTCCAAAACCATCACCGAAAAGACCTATCATGGCAATGGCACCCTGATTTCCCAATGGGTTACGTCGATCAGCGCCGATGGGTTGGTTACTGTTCACGAAACAGATGCCGATGCCGATGGAACGAACGAGACCGTCGTCACCGAAACCGTCGTCCACAACAATGATGGCAGCCAGACGACCACCACGCGGACCGACAACGGAGACGGCACGCTACGCTCCGATATTGTTGTCGACATTAGCGATGATGGCCTGATCAGGACTGTGACATCCGACGTGGATGGCGACGGCTATTACGACAATGAAATGATCAGCACGACGACGCTGAATGCAGATGGCAGCCGCGTTACGCTTGTGAAAAACTTTGCCAACTATGGCTGGCTGATTGATCAGGTCGAGACCGAGATCAATGATGACGGGCTGGAATTGACCGAGCGCGTTGATGCCTATGCGAACGCCAATTTCGATCTTGTGTCGACGAGTTTTACCACCCTTGCTGCGGATGGCAGCCGCACGACGACCAATGAACTACGCGACGGCGGTGGTGCCTTGCGGAACCAGGTCACCACCACGGTCAGTGATGATGCACGCATCATTACGACCACGGCCGACGAAAACGGTGACGGCAATACCGATCTGACCGAGACGCGCACGATTGCCGATGACGGGACCCGGACTGTAATAACCAGCCATACCGCGGCGGATGGATCCCTGCAGTCCAAGACCACGAATGTCACCAGCGATACCGGCCTGGATGAGACGGTCTCAATGGACCACGATGGAGACGGCGCTGTTGATATCGAGACGATATCAAGCGCAGTGCTTGGCAGCGATGGATCGGTGACCCGGACCGTTTCCAACAAGGCGCGTGATGGCAGTCTGATCAATGCGGTAACAAGCGTTACCAGCGATGACGGGCTGACCAACACGACCACCCGGGACATCGATGGCGACGGCGTAGTCGACCGCAATACAACAGATATCGTCGCAATTGCCAGCGATGGTTCCGAAACGGTATCCAGTTCGACAACAGCTGAAGATGGATCATTGCTGGCCACTGCTACCCGCACGACCAGTGCCGATGGCAGAACCGTAACCGAGAATCTCGACGCAGACGGGAACGGAACCGCAGACACGATTGTCCAGGCAGTGCATGCGGTTGATGGCACGCGCACGATCGATACCACCTACAAGTCCGAAACCGGTTCGGTAATCGGCAGCGAGAATGTCACGATAGATCCCGATGGCCTGACCGTCGTGCGCGAAGTTGACCGTGATGGTGATGGGGTTGCCGAACTGACAACCACCGAGAGCACCTATCTGGAAGATGATGGTTATGTGAGACAGGATGTTGAACACAGGGACGATCAGAATTCATTGATTGCATCCGAATATTGGATGCATCGGCTGGACGGCATGGAGGTAAAATCTTTCCTGGATATTGATGATGATAGCCAGTTTGACCTCGAGGGCTGGGATTTTACCGAGATAGACGGCGATGGAGACATCTGGCATTACGAGAACACCTACGACCAATGGGACAATTTGCTTGCAAACACCACCACATTGACGTTTGCAAACGGGTTGGAATCCCGGACATGGATCGATTTTGACGGCGACGACTATGAGGACAAGTACAAGGAAGTCAAAGTTTTTTCAGATGGCTCATCGTCAGAATGGGTAGAGTATTACAGCTATTATAGTTGGGATATTCAAAGATCCTCGCGGCTTGATATATCGGCAGATGGACTTACCCGTACATTGACAATGGATCGTGATGGTGACGATTGCGACGAGATTCAAATTATCGATCAGATAAATGCCGACCTTGCCAAGGTGACCACCTATCGCGATCTGGATCATCAAGGCCAAACTACCAGCGAGGTCGTTGGCACAATGAGCCTCAATGGCGCGCTCACGTCATTTACCTTTGATCTTGACGGCGATGGCTCGGCGGAGTTCGAGCGGGTTACTTCCATAAGCTACGGCTCGGACGGGTCGCAGATTGAGACCTTGACCGAAACCACCGGCACCAATCAGACCTTTGTCAGAACCGCAGAAATTGCTGCAAATGGGCTTGGTTCAACAATAACTTTTGATACGGACGGCGATGGCGTGATTGACGGCACGACCACTAACGTCACAGTCTACAACGCAGACGGAAGTATCAGTGAAGCCTCGGAGACACGGTTTGCCAATGGCGACTTGCGCGCCAGCCATAGCACCGAAACAAGTTCCGATGGCCGCACGATCAATGAATTCCATGATTATGATGGCAATGAAGTCAACGACAAAACGATAAACACGGTCGTTCTCGCCAGTGGTGAACGGATAGAAACTGCAACGACCTATGACAGCGATGGGCTGGAGATATCGACATTTGTCACGACGACCTCGTTTGATGGTCTTGTGACGACGATTACTCGCGATGGGACCACGACACAAACCATCACACGGTCCCCGGTCGATAATGGAACTTACAGCTACGACAATGGCGTGACAGCCTCCCTGACGGAAACCAATATCAAGACAGATCACTGGGTTGATAGCTTCGGCTTTGACAATTGGTATCTGACCACAGAGACGCAATATGTCGATGGCGGCGGCACGGTCCAAACCGATACCCAAAACTATTGGGCAGTGCTGGACGCTGATGCCAAGAACCAGCTATTCGAAGATGCCGCTCGGATCTACGATACCATTCTGGATCGGGATATGGATTATGCCGAGTTGGAATTGTTGCCAAAACACATCCAGTTCAGCTTGCTCGACAGCAGTTCTCTTGTTTCCGAACTTATTTCTTCGAATGAATTTGCGGTACGCTATGGCACCCAATCCGACGCTCAATTTGTCATCCAGATTGCGTTGAATTCATTCGGTCGTGCACCTTCGATGAGCGAACTGGACAATTTGCTCGATGACCTTGCAAGCGGTAGTTTGAGCCGCGAATCCTTGGCCGTGGACTGGGCACATTCTGCCGAACATTTAGCTGTCGGCAATGAACATCGCCTGACCAACAATTTTGATGTGATCATGAACCCGGCGGTATTCGAACGCTCTCTCGATGCCGCTTATTTGAAAGATCTGATCACCAATCTGATCGACACGGTATATGATCGTGACCCGACAGATCATGAGATCGAGTATTTTTCAAAGTTGCTTCTGGACGGAACAGAGTCGCCTTCCGGCATCGCCGATATCCTGCTCGCCCAAAATGGCGACATGTTCAACGTTTCAACCAACTCCCTGAAGGGCATGAACAATACCAATACGGTAAACAATGCCTATTTGAATGCGCTGGGCCGCCTGCCCACCTCGGGTGAATTGGCGAATTGGAAATCCCGGCTAGACGCCGGCGATCTGAGCAAAGCGGATTTCGTATTGGCGCTTGCGATGAGCGTTGAACATCTGGCCGCTGGATTGGACCATGTTTCTCACTCGGTGAGCGTCACCACCCATACAGGCAACTCTGGCAATAACCACCTGCATGGGACAAACGGTCAGGATCATTTTATCGGCGGTGGCGGGAACGACACGCTCGACGATGTAAATACCGATGGAAAATCCGATCTCCTTGTCGGAGGAACAGGCAATGATACACTCTGGGGAGATAGCGGGAGTGATTTCTATCGATGGTCGCGCGGCGACGGTAATGACACCCTGAACGACGCCGGCAGTGCACTTACAGAAACTGATCGTCTCGAATTTACAGACGTTGCATCAACCGAAGTGATTCTGCGCCGGGCTTCCGGCAGCGATGACATGACAATCACAACGACCGGCTCAAGCGGCAATGGCGTAATTACCGTCATCAACCAGTTTGACCAGAGTAATGGCGGCCATGGCCTCGAAGAGATATCCTTTTCTGATGGCATTACCTGGACGTTGGACGATCTGATTGCAAATACAATTGTTGAGGGAACAACTGGCAACGATACACTGGATGGGCTGGAGACTAGTGACAATCTTTATGGCCTTGCCGGCAATGACACGCTGAACGGCAATGGTGGGGACGATTGGCTTGACGGAGGTGCTGGAGCCGATGCGCTGAATGGTGGCGACGGCTCCGATACCGCCAGCTACAGAAATTCAGCCCAAGGGGTTTTTGTCGACCTCGGAATTTCTGGATCGCAGACAGGCAATCCTGGTGGTGATGAAGTTGGCGATGTGCTTGCCGATATCGAATCGCTGGAAGGATCAGCGCTTGGCGATGATCTCATTGGCGATAGCGGCAATAACGAAATTTCGGGCCTGGGCGGAAATGACACCCTAGAAGGTGGCACCGGAAGTGATGTTCTGAGCGGTGGCAATGGCGCAGATGTCTTTGTCTTCTATCCCGACCAGGTAAATTATGAGCCTGAGATTACGGAATATGGCGTGTCAGATTTTTCCTATTCTGACGATACGGTGCACGGAACCAGTAGACCTGGATATGCCAGCGGAAACACCAATGGAGATGTATTGAATGTGGTTGTCGGCGGGGTCAACGGCAGTAACATAAACGATATGTCTGGTGGCTGGTCGACTTCCATAAACCTGCAACAGGCGGCAACGATCACGCTGACATTCGAATATCGTATCAATGCCGCGTCAGCGCTGGACAGCGGCGAGAATGCACACGCTATTTTGACAATAGATGGCGCAATCCAGCAATTTGATGGAAATGACTATTTTGACCTCGTTAATGGAAGTGACAGTCAAAATGACACTGGCTGGCTGACTAAAACTGTCGATTTAGCACTTTCCGCAGGTACGCATGAGCTTGGCTTCAATGGATACCTAACCCGAAAAACCAAGGGTAATGAATTTGCGACTATTTCTTTCGACAACATTGAGGTCTCAGCACCGGGTAGCACGCCGATCATCGATACCGACAAGATCACCGATTTCGATCCGCTGGTCGATGAAATCGAGATGCACAGGCCCGGGATGAGTTTTTCCGACCTGACGATCTCCGATACGGCCAATGGCGCCTTGATTACCTGGGATCTGGATCAGGACAATGAGGATGACGGAGAAATCCTGGTTGAAAACGTTCTGGCCAACGCGCTTACCCAGGATGTGTTCAACTTCGTCTGATCAGGAAGTCATGCGTCATGCAGCCGGGTTGTTTTCTGGTTTCTAAGTCACCGTTGCGCCGTATACTTACAAATGTCGGCGCAGCGCATCTGTTTGTTCCGATTCACCGTAAGTATTTCTGATCATGCGTGCACCCGAACCCGGCCTTCCTGAACTCAGACAAGCACGGAATTTGGCCAACAAACTGCTGGTCTCCGTCTTCCTGTTCTCGATTTTCGTGAACCTGCTGATGCTGACCGGCCCATTGTTCATGCTGCAGATCTATGACCGGGTCCTCGCCTCCCGGTCGGAAGCAACGCTGACGGCACTCTTCATCCTCGTTGCCGCACTTTATGCCCTGATGGCCTTGCTGGATTATTCGCGTGGCAGAACACTTGCGCGGTTTGGTGCCCGTTTCCAGACAGAGCTCGATGACCGCGTGTTTTCGGCAAGCGTCAAGCGGGCGCTTCTGCCGGAAGAGCGCCGTGGCTCCGCGGCAGGCCTTCGCGATCTGGAAACGATCCAGTCGCTCTTTGCCTCGCCGACCGTACTTGCGCTGTTTGACATACCCTGGACGCCGGTTTTCATCGCCGCCATCTTTATTTTTCATCCGCTGATGGGTTGGTTGGCGATCGTCGGCGGCGCCTTCCTGATTTGTCTGACCCTGCTCAACAACAGACTGACCCGGAAGAACACCCTCGACGCCCAATCCGCTTCCGCCGGTGCGAACGCCTTTGCCAATGAGGCCCGTTCAGCAGCCGAAGTGGTCCGCGCACAGGGTATGCATGATGCGGTCTCGGCGCGCTGGCACAAGATGCGCGAGGAAGCCCAGGGCCAGACCATCAATGCCAGCGATCGCACCGGCATTTTCACCGCCTTTACAAAATCCTTCCGGCTGTTCCTGCAATCTGCGATGCTGGCATTGGGTGCCTGGCTGGTGCTTGGCGGCGAATTGACGGCAGGCGCGATGATCGCCGGTTCCATTCTGCTGGGCCGGGCGCTCGCCCCAATTGAGCAGACGCTTGGTCAATGGCCCAATGTTCAACGTGCGCTGGCGGGCTGGCGATCGCTCGCCGACTTGCTGCAGGCAACACCCCCTGATCCACCGAAGATCGACTTGCCCCGACCGACCGCCCGGATCGAGTTGAGGAATGTCACCATCTATGCGCCCGGTGCAAAGCAGCCGACTCTGGCTGGCGTCAATTTTACCCTGGAACCCGGTCAGGCGCTCGGCGTGATCGGCAAGAGCGGGTCGGGAAAATCAACGCTTGCGCGCGCCATATTGGGCATCTGGCCACCAAGCTCCGGCGAAATACGCATTGGCGGGGCAACGCTCGCACAATATGACGCCGACGCGCTCGGGCGGCATATCGGCTACCTGCCGCAACAGGTCAGCCTGTTTACCGGAAAAATCGCAGAAAACATTGCCCGTATGGCAACGGAGCCGGACGACCGCAAGGTGGTCGAAGCGGCACAGCGGGCCAATGCCCATGAGATGATCCTGGCCTTGCCCGATGGTTATCAGTCCCGGCTTGACGGCAGCGACAGCCTGCTGTCAGGTGGTCAGCGTCAGCGTATAGGCCTGGCGCGCGCGCTCTATGAGGACCCTATTTTGCTGGTCCTGGATGAGCCCAATTCCGCACTCGATAGCGACGGTTCCGAGGCCCTGAACCGGGCGGTCGCCGCCTTCAAGGACAGTGAACGCTCGGTCATCATCATGACGCATCGGCCGATCGCCATTTCCCAGTGTGACTTGCTGATGATGCTCGACAGCGGTCGGGTAAAGGCCTTTGGGCCACGCGAGGACATCCTGAAATCCATGGTCAAGAATGCCGGTGACGTGCAGCGCGTCGTTGCCCGCGGCTCGTCTCCAAGGGGCGTGTCGGCATGACGGAACAATTGCAACAAGTCAGTCAAACAACACGGCGGCGCTGGTCGGCGCGTATCCCGCTCCTGATCGGATTTGTCACGCTGTTCGTGCTGATCGGCGGGGTCGGTGTCTGGAGTGTCGCGACACAGATTTCAGGCGCAGTGATCGCCTCTGGCCATATCCAGGTGGAATCCAACCGGCAGATCGTCCAGCATCCCCAGGGCGGTGTGGTCGGAGAAATCCTCGCCAAGGATGGGGATCTGGTCAGTGCCGGTGACGTGGTCATCCGCCTCGACGGCACGCTGTTGCAATCCGAACTGGCAATCATCGAAGGACAGTTGTTCGAGATCCTTGCCCGCGAAGCCCGGCTCCAGGCCGAGCGTGACGGCGCTGATACCCTTTCACCGTCAGAGCTGTTGTTGACGACGATCGCCGAAAATCCGCAGGTCCAGGCGCTGCTCGATGGGCAGCAGCGGCTGTTCAAGGCACGTAAGGACACGCTGGCGCGTGAGGAATCCCTACTCACCGAACAGATCGGCCAGATCCAGGATCAGATCGCCGGAACAGAAGCACAATTGGCCGCCTATTCCGAACAACAGAAACTGATTGCCAAGGAGCTGGCCGACAGTCAGATCCTGTTCGACCAGGGGTTGGCGCTCGCCTCACGCATGTCGGCGCTGCAGCGCGAGGATGCGCGGCTGCGTGGCGAGATCGGCAAGCTGACGGCGACCATCGCCCAGCTCAGAGGCCAGATTTCCGGGATCAATATCGAGATCCTGAAGCTGACCAGTACCCGCCAGGAAGAGGCGATCGCTTCCCTGCGCGATCTGGAGCATACCAGGATCGAACTCAGTCAGCGGCGCCTGTCCACCCTGGAAACCCTGTCGCGGCTCGAGGTCCGCGCGCCGGTCTCGGGCATCATCTATGGCACCAGGGTGTTTGCGCTCAAATCGGTCATCCAGGCAGCCGAGCCGATCATGTATGTCATCCCGCAGGACCAGGTCCTGCTGGTTAATGCCCGTATCGAGGCGATCCATATCGATCAGGTCCATCCCGGTCAGGATGTTACCCTGCGCTTTGTCGCCTTCGACCAGCGCAATACGCCGGAAATCTCCGGCCGCGTCTCCAAACTGTCGGCTGACGTCTTTACCGATGAAGCAACCGGGGCAAACTACTACCAGGCCGAGCTACTGCCAATCGAAGGCGAGACCACCAAGCTCGGCGATCAGGTCCTATTACCTGGCATGCCGGTCGAAGCCTTCATCCAGACCGAGGCCAGAACGCCACTGAGCTATCTGGCAAAACCGTTCACCGACTATTTCAAGAAGGCATTCAGGGAGAGTTGAACGGGGTTTTTCGGGGAGGCTTGGGAATTTGTCAACCTGAGCGCCGGCGGCGACGCAAATAAGGATCGAGTCAACAATTTTTTAGGGCGGGAAATTCAAGCAGCATTTCCAGACCTAGATGCTGATCAATATTATGATTTCATAGCACATGCAGCGAGCAGAGGTCTCTTATACAGCCCTAAAAGACTTTTTGATGGAATGTCTCTTAACGCGACTAAAAAGGTTATGAAAATGGATCTTTTTAGGCAGATTGAAAAATATGTAGCTGGAACAACATCTCTACTGAAAGATGTTGAGAAGAAAACTCCAACTATCCAATCTGGGCCTGAATGCTTCCTGGCCGGCACCGCAATCGACATGTGACCGGTTGATGCTGGCCTGAAACCGGACGCCAATGGTGATTATGACGAGAAGGAAGTTCTCGCTCGTGTGTGGCAGAAGCTGATCGAGGAAGTCACCCCGGACGACTGGGTCCTCTCCTATGACAAGCAGGGCAAGCTGAAGCCCGGCCGGGTGACGCGCACCCATGTAAACCGCTCGAAACATATTCTCGATCTGCACGGCCTGATGATGACGCCGGGCCATGTTACCTACTGCGCCAAGGTCGATGGCGAGGACAATCCCTTTGCTGACAGCCATGTGCCGGTGATCGATATTCTGCGTTCCGATGGCGCCTTGAAAAAAGCCGATGGCACGCTCATTCGCGCGGCAACTGCAGGCACCTGGCTCAGGCGCGAACGACCATCTGCCGCCCAACATCCCGCTTTCCATGCGCAACTTGCCCAACCAACCGACAATGACCCGCAAGCAAAGACGGGCAATGCAGGCCAGACAGCGCAAAGATGCCAAGCAGGCAAGACGAACTGCGAGCACCGCGACCGTGCACTAGCTGGAAACCCGGATACCGCAAGGGTATCCGCATCGAAGCGCACCAGTTCAGTCAACTCCTGCTGCCGGAATGCCGGTCGAAGCCTTCATCCAGACCGAGGCCAGAACGCCGCTCAGCTATCTGGCAAAGCCGTTCACCGACTATTTCACCTTTCTCACACAATACACCCTTGTTGATCGGGGGTCGTCGATTCCCTGAATGCAGCGGATCCTGGCCACACTTTCTTTATTGTCACGCAGGTGAACCTGTATACCGCAGCGGCAGGCGCACATGTGGCAGGTGGTGCGTCGAACCTCGCCAGAAACATGCAGGCTGGTGTCGAGTGCCAGTTGTTCAGGCTTGCCTATTCTCGACCTCTTTATGTCCGATTGCCTGACAAGCCGTGACGGCAATCAGGTGAAGAATATCTTCTACGCTGCACCCGCGTGACAGGTCATTGGCCGGTTGCGCCAGCCCTTGCAGAACAGGGCCTATGGCCGCGGCTCTCCCAATCCGTTGGGCAATTTTGTAGCCAATGTTTGCCGCTTCAAGATTGGGAAACACGAGAACATTTGCATTGCCCCCGTTTTTCGATTGCGGTGCCTTTGAAGCAGCAATTTCGGGCACGAAAGCCGCATCAAACTGAAACTCGCCGTCAATTGTAAGGTCCGGGCGGTTCTCGCTGGCAATCGCTGTTGCCGAAATCACCGTTTCC
Source organism: Salaquimonas sp. (assembly GCA_028289365.1). Lineage (GTDB taxonomy): Bacteria > Pseudomonadota > Alphaproteobacteria > Rhizobiales > Rhizobiaceae > BOKV01. The sequence continues at coordinate 12,303 of JANQQM010000218.1, forward strand.
ACACGCGGATGTTTGGCGCTTCCAACCGTCGAGAAGGACAGCATGGCAATTTTTGGTTCTTCCCCGGTGACTGCTGTGAAACTGTCGGCTGTCGATATCGCGATCTGGGCCAGTTGCTCTGCATCCGGTTCAACCATCAGGCTGCAATCGGCAAAAGCGACAACACTTTGCTTTGGATGATGGGGTTGATCGAGGACCATCAGGAAGAAACTCGAAACCGTCTTTACGCCTTGCGCGGCACCAATCACCTGGAGCGCCGCACGTAAAGTATCCCCGGTAGTGTTGACTGCTCCGCCGATCGTTCCATCGGCATCTCCCATACGAACCATCAGTGCAGCAAAGACCAACGGATCTTGCACAGCGCCGGCCGCTTGTTCTCGGGTCATTCCCCTGTGCTTGCGGGCCTCAAAGAAGGCGTCGGCATAATTTTCGGAGTACCGACAATTGGCAGGATCGATGATTTCGAATTTGTCAGGCTCAGCCTTATGCGACCGTAGCAGCTCTGCGACTGTTGTGCTGCTACCGACAAGAATCGGATCGCATAAATCATCCCGCTGAGCTCGAATTGCCGCTTGAACAATTCGCGGATCTTCACCTTCGGACAAGACGATCCTTGTTTTCGTCTGCCTGGCTTTCTTGTAAAGCTCGTCGAGAAAATTCATGCGATCCACCGGATTACACGGCCAGCTGTTCACGCATGTCTGCAGGATCGATTCCGGCAACACGCACCGGTTTTTTCATTGCGTCGCGCCGGAACGGTTCACCGAGCTCCTGATTCAAGACAACCTCGATAAACGTAGTCTCTCCATCGTTCATTTGTGCCTTAACGGCAGTTTGCAGCGCATCGGTCAGTTGCTCCATTGTCGTGACCTGAACACCATTGACACCACAGCCTTCCGCAATTTTTGCATAGTTTACGTCCAGATCGAGTTCCGTCCCGATGAAGTTGTCGTCAAACCAAAGTGTAGTGTTCCGTTTTTCAGCGCCCCATTGATAGTTGCGAAAAATCACCATGGTGATTGGCGGCCAATCATCACGTCCGCATGCAGTCATCTCGTTCATGGAAATGCCGAAGGCACCATCACCTGCAAAACCGATCACGGGCACATCAGGGCAACCTATCTTGGCGCCCAGGATCGCAGGCAGGCCATAACCACAAGGGCCGAATAGGCCAGGAGCGAGATATTTGCGACCGTTTTCAAATGTCGGGTAGGCATTGCCAATCGCGCAGTTGTTGCCGATGTCTGACGAAATAATCGCATCTTTTGGCATCGCAGCCATAATCGCACGCCATGCCTGCCGAGGGCTCATATGTTCAGGCTGGCGCGCACGCGCACGTTCGTTCCAGGTTACGCCTTCATCTTCATCAGCTTCATGATCCATCGAGCTGAGTTCTTGTACCCAACGAGATTTTGTCTGCGAAATCAATTCCTTGCGTTCTGCTCTTCCAGCATCACCAGCATTGTCAGACAAATGTTCCAAAATGGCTTCCGCAACTTTCCTGGCATCGCCTTGTACCGCCACATCAACTTTCTTGGTGAGGCCTATTCGGCTGGAGTTTATATCAACCTGAATGATTTTTGCGTCCTTCGGCCAATAGCTCATGCCATAGCCTGGAAGTGTGGAAAACGGATTCAAACGAGTGCCGAGTGCAAGCACGACATCAGCCTGGGCAATCAGTTTCATTGCAGCTTTCGAGCCGTTATATCCCAATGGGCCGGCCGATAACGGATGAGAGCCGGGAAAGGCGTCATTGTGCTGGTAGTTGCAGCATACCGGTGCGTCCAGCCGTTCGGCCAATGCCTGGCTGGCAGGAATTGCATTGCCAAGGATTACGCCGGCACCATTGAGAATGACCGGGAACTTCGCACCAGAGAGCAGCTCAGCTGCGGCCTTGATTGCCTCTTCACCGCCTGAAGAACGCTCCAACCGGATGATCTGGGGAAGCTCTATATCAATGACCTGGGTCCAGTAATCCCGGGGAATGTTGATTTGTGCCGGCCCGCTGAGCCGCCAGGCATTTTCGATCACGCGATTCAATACTTCGGCCATGCGCGAGGGGTCGCGCACTTCTTCCTGATAGCAGACCATGTCCTCAAACAGTTTCATCTGCTCGATTTCCTGGAATCCTCCCTGACCAATCGTCTTGTTGGCCGCCTGCGGGGTCACCAGCAGCATTGGCGTGTGGTTCCAGTAGGCGGTCTTGATCGGGGTAACAAAATTCGTGATACCCGGTCCGTTTTGCGCAATGGCCATGGACATCTTGCCGGATGCACGTGTGTAGCCATCCGCGATCATCCCGCCGGATGTTTCATGAGCGCAGTCCCAGAACTTGATTCCCGCATCCGGAAAAAGATCTGAAATTGGCATCATCGCCGAGCCGATTATTCCGAAGGCATGCTGGATGCCGTGCATTTGGAGAACTTTGATGAATGCTTCTTCGGTTGTCATTTTCATGGCTAAAGATCCTTGGATGGTATTTCAGTTGAAAGAAAAGGATGGTGTTGGATTTAAAGGGGTCTGTTGCGATCTTCGATAATCAGATCGCTGGCCTTTTCACCGATCATGATTGCCGGCGCATTGGTGTTTCCCGACACAATTTCCGGCATGATGGAACAGTCAGCTACTCTCAGGCCACCAATGCCGTGAACTTTCAGGCGCTCATCCACGACCGCGCCTTTTCCGGACCCCATTTTGCAAGTGCCGGTCGGATGGTAGATTGATGCAGTATTGTCCCGGGCCCAATCCAGCGTGCCTTCATAGTCATCCATGGAAAGGGATTCATGTGGACGAAACTCTTCGGATATTTTCGAGGTCAACGGCGCGTGACGCGCGATTTTGCGGGCAATATTGACGCCGGCGACGATGGTTTGGCAGTCGGTTTCCGTCGACAAGTAGTTTGGAATGATCTTGGGATATGTTTTGGGATTCGAGCTGGTCAGGCGAATTTCGCCTTTGCTTTCCGGTCGCAATTGGCAAACAGACATTGTGAAGGCCGAAAATTTGTCAGCCCCTTTTCCTGGATTTTCCGCCGATAGCGGTTGAACATGAAACTGTATATCGGGAGTTTCTACATCATCCCGGGTTTTCAGAAATCCAGTTGCAAGACTTGCTGCCATTGTCATTGGGCCGGCGCGAAACATCAGATATTTCAATCCGATCTTGGCCTGCCCGAAAATGGACTGCACTTCATCATTCAGGGTTGGCTCATTGCATTTGTAAACCAACCGAGCCTGAAGGTGATCCTGCAGATTCTTGCCGACACCTGGCAGGTCCTGTCTTACTTCGATGCCATGTTCGGCAAGTTGGGCAGCTTCTCCGATTCCCGATAACATCAGCAGCTGCGGAGAATTGATTGCTCCGCCTGACAGGATGATCTCGCGGTTTGCCTTGACGGTCTGGACCCTTCCTCCCTTGTCTTTCCAGCTTACCGCCGTCGCATGATTGTTTTCGATGATGATCTTTTCAACCAGTGCATGGGTTATAATCTGAAGATTTTCTCGGCTCTTTACAGGGTTCAGATAGGCAACAGCCGCGCTGCAGCGGCGCCCGTTGCGAGAGGTCAACTGGAAGAAGCCAACGCCTTCCTGTTCTTTGCCATTGTAGTCAGGGTTGAATTTGTAACCTGCTGCCTGGGCGGCCGCGACCCATGCATCCGTGATCGGTCGCTGAATGCGCATATTTGATACGGATAGGGGACCCTGATCGCCGTGAAATTCGTCGGCACCGCGTTCATTTTTTTCCGAGCGCTTGAACAGAGGCAGCACATCATCCCAGCCCCAACCGGTGTTCCCCATCTGGCGCCAACGGTCATAGTCCTGTGGCTGTCCGCGCACATAAAGCAGGCCGTTCAGCGAAGATGAACCGCCCAGGACTTTTCCGCGCGGCCACTCAATTGAGCGTCCATTCAATCCTGGATCCGGTTCGGTTTTATAACACCAGTCGACATTTGGGTTGTGAATTGTCTTGAAATAACCGACCGGAATGTGGATCCAGGGGTTTAGATCGCGCCCGCCTGCCTCCAGCAGAACAACCTTACAGGACGGATCTGCGCTGAGGCGATTGGCAAGGACGCAGCCTGCGGAGCCAGCCCCCACAACAACATAATCTGCCTCCAGCATCTCCATTTCTCGACCTCCCCCGATCTGTTTATGGCGGTTAAATTTCGCTTGCGTCCTTTACTGCTACATGATAATTAATGAGACCGCAAGTCTCAATAATGAGCAACCCCTGGGAGGAATGCATGAGTATTTTGAAGAATACAGCCCACCTGTCGCGTCGTGATCTTTTCAAGGTCGCCGGTCGATATGGTATGAGTTCAACCTTGATGGCTGCAGGTACATTCGGCGGCGCCATGAGCCTTTCAAATCTGGCATCGGCTGCTGAATCGACCTATGAAAAGCGGTTCTCGAAGGAACCGAAGCACAATCTGAAATTTGGCGCGTCAGGTTTCAACGACCGTAACCTGTTGATCGAGCGGGCAGGGGCCCTCGAGTTCGCTCGTGACCTGGAAAGCCGTACCGACGGCGAAATCCGTGTCGAGTTTATCGGCGACAACCAGATTTGCGGGCAGATTTCCTGTGTGGAGAAAGCTCAACAGGGTATTGTGGATATCTATGCGGCGTCCACTCAGAACTCAGCAGGTGGCGCGCCATATCTGAACGTGCTGGACTATGCTTATATGTTCCCCGGCCGTGCATCGCAGTACCACTTCCTTTACAGCCCTGACTCCCAGCGAATTCTTCGTGATCCGCTTGAAAAGCGCCATGGTTTGAAGTTCTTGTTCAGCCATTGCGAACTGCGCGGTATCCAGCTAGGCCTGAGTTGGGAAGACAAACCTACGGTCACCAAGATTGAAGAGCTGTTCGGAACCAAGAACCGCGTAACAGGTACACAGCTTGGCCGTATCGCCATGCAGGCACTGAACCTAAATCCGGTTCCCGTCGCATGGGAAGAAACCCTCGATGGTCTGAAACAGGGTCTGATTGACGGTGCTGAAACATGGGCTTCCGCCGTTGCCTATGCCAACATGGCTCCGGTTGTGTCCCAGTCTGTGGACTTGAAATTCTTCTGCGGCACAGAACACACATCGATGACAGTTGCTGCATTCGACAAGCTTGAAGGTCATCTTCAGGACGCAGTCATGGAATCTGCATACTGGACGCAAACCCATGTTCAGGCGGCCAATGAAGCCGCTCTGGTCAAGACCGTTGGCCAAAGCGAGCCACAATTGCCGGGCACGATTTTTGCCGAGAACAATGTCCGTAACGCATTCCTGTCGGATGATCAGATCAAGATGGCAGAAGAAATGTGCTCACCTGAATACCAGCCACAATTGTGGGAGCAGTGGCGTGAGCGTCTGAACGGCTGGGCCGGTGGCATAGATACCTATCAGGAAAT
>JANQQM010000013.1 GCA_028289365.1 Salaquimonas sp.
TTGGCGGCAAGGTCGTCAATAATCTGGAACCAAAGGACCGCGACGTCGCCATGGTGTTCCAGAGTTACGCGCTCTATCCCAACATGAATGTTTACGAAAATATCCGGTTTCCATTGAAGGTGCGCGGTATCGATCCGTCCACCCATGACGAGAAGGTCAAGCGTGCTTCGGCCATGGTCGAGCTGGATGAGTTCATGCATCGCCGACCGGCGGAATTATCGGGCGGTCAACGCCAGCGGGTTGCCTTGGCGCGTGCCATCGTGCGGGAACCAAATGTTTTCCTAATGGACGAGCCGCTGTCCAACCTGGACGCGAAACTGCGGGTTTCGACCAGGGCGCAGATCAAGAACCTCAGCCATGAGCTGTCGGTGACGACCATCTACGTAACCCATGACCAGATCGAAGCCATGACGCTGGCCGACCGGGTCGTCGTAATGGATAAGGGTATAGTCCAGCAGGTCGGCACGCCAACGGAAATCTATGATCGCCCGGCAAATGCGTTTGTCGCCAGCTTTATCGGCAATCCGGCGATGAACCTGATCCAGGGCGACATCAAGGGTGGGAAATTTACCGCGCCAAACACAGAAATAGCTGGCCTGAAAGCACCGGACGGTCCGGTCGTGCTCGGTTTTCGCGCCGAAGATGCCGAAGTCGGTGCCAAGGACGGCCAGATCAGCGCTCCGATCTACACGCTGGAATTGCTCGGCGACGCGACCATGGTCTCGGTCCGGATCGGTGGTGTGCTGGTCAGCGGCAAGGCTGACAAAACGTTCCGCGCGGAAATCGATGACATGATCTCGATCCATGTTCCACCCGAGCACTGCCATATATTCGAGGCTGGAACCGGGGCACGCGTCGGAGACTAGGGCTTCGAACATGAAATTCCTGCCAGAGAAATCTGCCAGGCTAGGGAGAATGCGCTACCGCAAGGCGCATGAAACAGGAAACCGGGAGAAAATGATGTTCCTAAAAAGAATCATAATAGCAGGGGCCATGACCACGCTTACGGCAACTGCAGCATGGGCATGCGAAATCGGCGCACGCGTTTCGATTGTTGGTAATGAATTCCCAGCAATCCAGACTGTTGGGGCCGGTGCACAGGAATGCTCCGGTGGCGAGGTCACGACAAACCTGACGGCCGACCACCAGAAGATCAATGTCGCAGGCATGCAGGGCAATCCGGCCGAATATACCTCCGCGATCATCGCCAACTCTTCGATTGTTGCGCTGATGAATGAAGATGTCATTCGTGCGCTGGATGATCTGGTGGCTAAGCACGGACAGGATCTGAAAAAGAACCAGCTGATCACCATCGATGGCAAGGTGATGGCTGTTGCGTTCATGGCAAACGCCCAGCACCTGGTCTATCGCAAGGATATCCTGGAAGAGGCAGGCGTCGAGCCACCCAAGACCTATGAGGAAATGCTGGAAGCAGCCAAGGTTATCCGTGAAAAGGGTCTGGTCCAGAACCCGATCGGTGGCGCCTACAAGGCAGGATGGAACCTCGCTCAGGAGTTCAACAACATGTTCCTGGGTTTTGGCGGCACGCATTTCAAGGAAGGAACCGCGGAGCCCAATGTAAACAGCGAAGCCGGCGTCAAGGCGCTCGAAATGATGAAAGCGCTGTCCGAATATATGAATCCGGATTTCCTGACTCACGATTCAAACGCAACAAATGCCGAATACAGGGCTGGCAATGTCGCCCTGATGAACATGTGGGGCAGCCGCGCTGCGACACTTACCACTGTGGACGGCATCCCGCAGGAGGTGATTGACGGGTTTGCAATCGCTGCTCCAATGACAGTTGGTGGCGGTTCCACACCGGCATCTACCCTGTGGTGGGACGGCTGGACCGTGGCCAAGAACGTTAGTGACGCGGAAGCAGAAGCGACCTTCATTGCGCTTACAAATGGCATTCGTCCCGAAATCCTGTCCGATCCTGAAATCGCAAAACAGGCGGTCTGGCTGATTGAGGGCTACGAGCCTACACCGGCAGCAACCGGCGTGTTCGATGCGGCAAATATGGGAACCATCCCTTATCCGATGTTGCCTTACATGGGCCTGATGCATACCGCGCTCGGCAATGAGCTCGCCGACTTTATGCAAGGCAAGGAAAGTGCTGAACAGGCACTCGCCGACGTCGAAGCGGCCTATACCGCCGCCGCGAAGGAAAAAGGCTTCCTTTGATAATCAACTCGGGTGAGGGAATCCTTCCCTCACCCTTTGAACAGACACGGCCAATCCGATGAAACATCGCACATTCTTCTGGTTTTTCCTGCCGACAGGTCTGGCAATGCTGTTATTCATTGCAGCACCGATCGTGTCGGTTGTTATCCAGTCATTGTTCACGCCACATGAGGCTGTGCTCATGACCGTGGAAAATTGCGGCCCCTTCGGATGCAAGGAAGAAACGACCATCGACCAGGACGCGACGCGGGAACTGCGTGAAGCAAAGCCGCTCGGGCGTTTCGTCTGGTTCGATATATATACCGATCGTGGTCATCTGGCTTTTGGAGAAGTCGCTGAGGCCTGGAATTCTTCGGATAGCTATGGCGCATTCTTCTCGAAACTGGGTAACCTCCCATTCTACCGGGCCATGGCATTCACGCTTACCTACACCTTCGTGTGCACGCCGCTTCTGATTATCTTGGGTCTGATGATCGCGCTCGCGGTCAATTCGCTGCATCGTCATCTAAAGGGTCTGGTGATCTTCTTCTCGCTTTTACCGATGATCGTGTCACCGCTGATCGGTTCACTGGTCCTGTTCTGGATGCTGGATAGCCGGGGCATACTGGGTTCTGCCATACAATATCTGGCCGATGATCCAAATCTTTCCCTGAAAGCTTCAACCCCGCTTACCTGGATCATGTTGATTGTATACGGGGTATGGAACTCAGCCCCATTTGCGTTCGTTGTCTTCTATGCCGGACTTCAGACTCTTCCACAGGATCAGATAGAAGCAGCACAGATTGATGGCGCAACACGTTGGGATCGGATTCGTTATGTCGTCATTCCGCATCTGATGCCACTTGTGACTTTCGTGGCACTAATCCAGCTAATGGACAATTTCCGCGTCTTCGAACCGATTGTCGGGTTCAATGCCGAGGCTCATGCAACCTCCCTTAGCTGGTTCATCTTTAGCGATCTCGGTGGGGAGACCCGTCAGCTTTCTGCTGCTTCGGCAACCTCCGTAATGACCATCCTTGGCGTGGCCATTCTTCTGTCGCCGGTGCTGATCCGTACCTGGCGCGACTTCAAGGCGAAAAAATAATGGCTTCACGCGCACAAAAAACCCCGGCTTCCGTTTTCCTGTTGTCCAACGGGTTCGTCGTCTTCTGGCTGATTGCTGCAGCTTTTCCGTTCATTTGGACTTTATGGGGTTCATTCAAGGTCGAGCTCGATTTCTTCTCGATCGCAGACTGGACCAACGCCCTGACCGGCCGTAACACCGAGGCGACTTATGGCGAACCATTTACCGGCGCTGGCTATTACGGCGCCTGGGTCCAGGAAAATTTCTGGCGACCGGCCATCAACACCTTCATCGTCTGTTTCTTCGTCGTGTGTACGTCGCTGACCATCGGAACCCTTGGTGGTTATGCCTTGTCGCGGTCGGGATATCGCTACACGTTCTGGCTCTTGATCATCGCCCTGATTTTCCGCGCCATGCCGCCGATCACCCTGGTGGCAGGCTACCTGTTGCCATTCTTCGAGTGGAATCTCTGGGGCATTCTGCCCACCACAATCATCGTCCTTGTCGCGATCAACCAGCCATTCACGCTCTGGATGTTGCATTCGTTCTTCCAGAGCATTCCTAAGGAGCTTGACGAAAGTGCCAAAGTCGATGGGTGTACCCAGTTCCAGGCATTCCGGCATGTCATCATCCCGGTAATGTGGCCTGGCGTCATCACCACGGGCCTGTTCAGTTTTCTCCTCGCCTATAACGACTTTGCGGTGACAACCATGCTGCTGTCCGAACACAACCGGACAATGGTTCCCGAGATCGCGGCATTCCTCGGAACCACCCAGACCGAGGGCAATGTGATGTTCGCCGTCGCCGCGGTCGTATCTGCAACCGTTCCGCTGTTTATCCTCGTGATGTTCTTCCAGCGTCAGATTGTCAGCGGCCTGACCGCAGGGGCGGTGAAGGGATGAGTAGTTCGTTCAAGCGGGCCGGTAATCGAAAGGTAAGGCAATGGCCGTCGAGCATTTGAAGCGTTCCAAACCCGCGGCAGAGAAAGCCGAAGAAGACGCCAAGGTTCGCGCTGTGGTCGAACAGACGCTGGATGATATCCGCAAACGCGGCGACGCGGCAGTACGTGATCTTTCGCTGAAGTTCGACAATTACGCGCCCGAGAGCTTTCGCCTGACGCAGTCCGAGATCGAGGCTGCGATGCAGAACGTGTCTGCCCGCGACATCGAGGACATCCAGTTCGCCCAGACACAGATCCGGTCCTTTGCCGAAGCCCAGCGCGCTTCCATGACTGATATCGAGGTGGAGACCCTGCCTGGTGTAATTCTGGGCCACCGAAACATTCCGGTCCAATCCGTCGGTTGCTATGTGCCGGGCGGCAAATTCCCGATGGTGGCATCAGCCCACATGTCGGTGCTGACCGCCTCCGTCGCCGGTGTTCCGCGCATTGTTGCAGCTGCACCACCGGTAGATGGCAAACCGCATCCGGCAATTGTCGCAGCCATGCAGATGGGCGGCGCCCACGAAATCTATGTCCTAGGTGGCATTCAGGCGGTTGGCGCCATGGCGATCGGAACAGAAACCATTCAGCCTGTCGACATGCTGGTTGGTCCGGGAAATGCTTTCGTCGCGGAAGCCAAACGGCAACTCTTCGGCCAGGTCGGGATTGATCTCCTGGCTGGTCCGACCGAAACAATGGTCATCGCCGACGAGACGGTGGACGCGGAACTCTGTGCCACGGATCTGCTTGGCCAGGCCGAGCACGGCTACAACTCGCCTGCCTGCCTGATCACCAATTCCCGCAAGCTTGCCGAAGCTACCATGGCGGAGATTGAACGTCTGTTGGGAGTTCTTCCCACCGCGGAAACGGCATCCATAAGCTGGCGTGATTATGGCGATGTGATTCTGTGCGACACCTATGACGAGATGCTTCAGATCGCCAACGACATGGCCTATGAGCATGTGCAGGTGATGACCGACCGCGATGACTGGTTTCTGGAAAACATGCATTCCTATGGCGCCCTGTTCCTGGGACCACGCACCAATGTAGCCAATGGCGACAAGGTGATCGGCACCAACCACACATTGCCGACAAAAAAGGCTGGCCGCTACACCGGCGGATTATGGGTCGGCAAATTTCTGAAAACACACTCCTACCAGAAGGTGACAACCGACGATGCAGCGGCAATGGTCGGCGAATACGGGTCGCGGCTGTGCATGCTGGAAGGATTTGTCGGCCATGCCGAACAGTGCAATATAAGAGTGCGCCGATATGGCGGGCGCAATGTACCCTATGGGGCTGCAGCCGAGCCCCTCGATGCAGCCGAGTAAACTGTCTGAAATGGATCCCTCCCGGCTAAAAGAATTTTTTCAATCCTACCGGTCAGCGGGTCATACCTTCACAGAAGATGCCATGCGTACGGTCATGTCAGAGCTGTTTGCACCGCAGGTCGCCATCCACATGTGTCATCCGTTTGGAGATGTTGAAGGCCCCGATGCCTTTTTCGAGAACTGCTACCGGCCGCTCCTGGAAGCCATGCCTGATCTGGAACGCCGCGATATGATCGTCATGGCCGGTCAGACCCCGGAAGGCCAGGATTGGATCGGTACCATGGGCAATTATATGGGCACCTTTGTCGCGCCCTTTCTGGATATTCCGCCGACCGGGCATCTGGCGCATATGCGCTTTCACGAGTTCTTCCAGATTGTCGACGGCCGCATCACCGAAATGCAGGCAATCTGGGATATTCCGGAATTGATGATGCAGGCAAATGCCTGGCCAATGGCGCCACAACTCGGAGCCTTTATCTGCACGCCGGCACCTATGTCCTGCGATGGTCTGGAAATCACCGGAGATGGCAAACAAGCATTGGAACATGTCACCGCAATGCTGACCGATCTGTGCCGGCATCCTGCAGAAGGCGGACCGGAACTCATGCAACTGGAAAAATACTGGCATCCGCGGTTCAACTGGTACGGACCGGTTGGCATTGGCACGGCGCGCGGTATTGCAGGATTTCGCAACTGGCATCAGATCCCGTTTTTGAGGGCAATGCCGGATCGCAAGCTCGATGCCATGGGTGATCTCATGTCCCATTGGTTCGCCGAAGGAGACTATGTCTGTGAGACCGGCTGGCCGAATATGCGACTGACGCTGACTGGCGATGGCTGGATGGGCATTGCACCGTCGGGGAAAGAAATCGTATTGCGGAGCCTCGATTTCTGGCGGATTGAAAATGACCTGATCCGGGAAAACTGGGTGCTGGTCGATTTACTCGACATGTATCGCCAGATCGGTGTCGATGTCTTTGCGCGCCTGCGCGAATTCAACAAGGCGCGGGTGCCGGGCCGGTCGGCATTCCCAATGGAGGCCGCATGATCGAACTGCCCAAGACGCCATCCTCCCGGCTTGATGGAAAACGCGCTCTGGTGGTCGGAGCCTCCTCCGGCATCGGGCTTGGTTGTGCCGTAGCCATGGCAGAGGCCGGAGCGCATGTCACGCTGAGTGCCAGACGGGCCGAGCGGCTGGAAGAGATTTCCAATACCATGTCCGAAAAGGGCTGGAACGCCTCGGTATTGCCGCTCGATGCGGCAGATGTCAAAGCAACCGAGGCGGCTATTTCCGCTGTAGAACCGTTCGATATCCTGCTCAATGCAGCGGGTCTGGCCCGCCATTCGCCGGCAGTGGAAACGCAAGTCGACGACTATGACGCCGTTATGAACATCAATGTTCGCGGTGCCTATTTTCTCGCAAGGGCGGTTGCGGGTAAACTGATCGAAGCAGGGCGCGGCGGATCGATCATTACCATTTCCTCCCAGATGGGCCTTGTCGGCGGGCAGGATCGAGCGGTCTATTGCGCCTCCAAACACGCCGTTGAAGGATTCACCAAGGCAATGGCGATTGAGTGGGCCCCGCATCACATTCGCATCAACACGATATGCCCCACTTTCATCAGGACCGAACTGACCAAGGCGACATTTGAAGATCCCGACAAGCGTAGCTGGATCGAGGAAAAGATCAAGTTGTCCCGGGTTGGCGAGGTCGAGGACATCATGGGTGCCGCTGTTTATCTGGCCTCCGATGCATCCGCTCTGGTGACCGGCACTTCACTCGTAATCGACGGGGGTTGGACGGCAGACTGATGGCGTTATCAAAGGCGACATCTCTGGAAGTAGCACTACGAGCCGGCGTCAGCCGCTCCGCCGTCAGCCGTGTCTTCACGCCGGGAGCCTCGGCATCCGAAAAGACCGTTGAGAAGGTACGCAAGGCAGCAGAGGAATTGGGCTATAGACCCAACATTCTCGCCCGGGCCATGGTTTCAGGTCGAAGCCGGATCATTGGCCTGGTGGTTGCCTATCTGGAAAACCAGTTTTATCCGATCGCGCTCGAACTTCTGTCCAATGCCCTGCAGGAACGCGGCTATCATATCCTGATCTTCACCGCCCAGAACTCTGAGCAGGGCGTGGAAAAAGTGATGCAGGATCTGATGGATTATCAGGTCGATGGCATCATTGCGGCTTCAGTTTCCCTGAGTTCCGACCTGGCGCGCCGTGCGCAGAATTCCGGCATCCCGGTCGTTCTGTTCAACCGCGGGCAGGATGGCACCGACTTTACCAATGTGACATCGGACAATTTTCAGGGCGGTCGTAAAGTCGGTGAATTTCTCCTGGCTGGTGGGCATAAGAAAATCGCCCATATCGCCGGCTGGCAGGGCAGTACGACGGGGCGCGATCGCAAGCTTGGCTTCCTGTCTGTCTTGAAGGAACAAGGTGTCGAACCCGTTGCAGTGGTCGACGGAATGTATAATCGTGATGTCGCCATGCAATGCACGCGCGACCTGCTGCAGCAAAGCGAAAAACCGGACTCGATATTCGTCGGCAATGATCACATGGCTTTTGGGGTAATCGAGGCGGTACGCGCCTTCGGCATGCAGCCCGGCAAGGATATATCGATTGTCGGATATGATGATGTACCGCTTGCCGGCTGGGGCACCTTTGACCTGACCACGGTGCGCCAGCCTGTCAATCGCATGGTCGAGGCCGCGGTCGACAGACTGCTTGCCCGTATTGACCAACCCGAAACGCCTGTCGGTTCGATACTGATCGACGGGGATCTGATCCTGCGCGGCTCTGCCCGCATACCGGAAAAGTGGACGCATGAAGGGCTTTGATTCCAAATTTATCGATTTCCCCGACTACATTCTCAAGATCACCAGGGAGATCTGGGAGGAACGGGGTATCGCGACCCTGCACGACTACTATGCGCCTGATATTGTCGTCCGGACCCCGGCTTCCGTAGTTGTCGGAAATGAAGGCGTTATCGCAGCGACCTTGGCAACGCTGGCAGAATTTCCTGACCGCCAATTGCTCGGCGAAGACGTCATCTGGTCCGGTACGCCCGAAACCGGAATGCTCTCCTCGCATCGCATAATCTCTACCGCGACCCATGCAGGCGATGGTGTCTATGGCAAGGCTACCGGGACCAAGCTGACCTATCGGATTTTGGCCGATTGCCATGCCATCAATAATCAGATCAATGACGAATGGTTGATCCGCGACCAGGGCGCAATTGTCCGGCAGATGGGTTGGAAACCAAAGAACTACGCTCGCGACCTTATCATCCGGGAAGGTGGGCCAGATTCCTGCGTCAAACCCTGCACGCCAGAAACCGATCGCCAAGGCCCTTACACCGGATCGGGAAACGACAATGAATGGGGCGCCCGCTTAGCAGAGTTGCTGACCGGAATCATGAATGCTGACATGTCGGTCATTCCCAACGCATATGACCGGGCCGCCCAACTTGAATATCCCGGACACGTGACCGGACATGGCTGGGAAGCCGCTGACCAGTTCTGGCTGGGCCTGCGCGCATCCTTTCCATCGGCCGAATTCACAATCCATCACCAGATCGGCCGAGACGACTCCATGATGCCGCCACGCGCCGCGATCCGCTGGAGCCTGACTGGCAAACACGATGGCTGGGGTAGTTTTGGCACGCCGACAAACGCCGACGTTCACGTGATGGGCATTACCCATGCAGAGTTCGGTTCACTGGTGGCAGGCAAACCCTCCCTCCGCCGCGAATATACGCTTTTCGATGAAACGGCGATCTGGAAACAGATTCTATTGCAAACAGGAGAAGGTTTATGACACCGCAGGAACTTGAAAACTACATCGTGCGTTACGGCGACCTGCGGCCGTGCCGGACCGCTTTCATCGATTCACACACGCCGGGTTCAGACCAGAAGGAAAACTTCACCATCATTGGCGGCGGGGTCTCGGAAGCCGCAGACCAGCACGTGCATATCAACATCCCGCATGGCTTCAACATTGGTGCAGCTGGTCAGCCGCCCAGATGCCGCAATTCCCTGCATTCCCACCGAACAGCAGAAGCCTTCTTCGTGCTGAAGGGCCGCTGGCGGTTTTTCTGGGGCAGATGGGGAGATGCCGGTGAGGTGGTTCTGGAAGAAGGCGACATCTTCAATATCCCGACAGGCATATTCCGAGGCTTTGAGAACATTGGCAACGACTACGGAATGATCATGGCGATCCTCGGCGGCAACGATGCCGGCGGCGGGGTGATTTGGGCACCGCAGGTCATCGAAGATGCCAAGGATCACGGACTGGTTCTGTCCGAGAAGGGGCGGTTATACGATACCAAGAAAGGCCAAGCGTTGCCCGATGGCGAGAAACCAATGCCATTATTGAACGATGAGGAACTGAAAGAATTTCCCGAACCGACCAGCATGCAGGTAATCGGCGGCTATGTCCGCCGCTATTGGGACATGGTTGCCATATCCGACAAAGATCCGATCACGGTGATCGGCGAAAAGGGCATTATCCGCGACAAGCCCGGTTTCGAGGTTGAATTCATCTCCCGAAAGTCCGCCACAGATCAGAAACAGTCCCATCACCAACGCTCTGTGCTGATCCCGGTGAAAGGCTATTGGCGTGTCGAAACCGATGACGGTCTCGTCACCCTCGCGCCCGGCGATACGATGAGCGTACCGGAAAACACAAGCTATAATGCCGTTCCTGCCATGACCGGAGAAGCAGCGCTTTATCGGGTGGTTGGCACGGAAGATCCGGCGGGCCCGACCTGGACAGGAAATTGAGGGGAAGGACATGGCACAGATTTCAGTTACCCATGTAGGATCACTGCCCCGAACCCAAGAGGTTGTGGACTTCATTTTCGCGCGCGAGAAGGAGGAACCTTACAAGGAATCCGACTTCGACGCGGCCATGTCACAGGCTGTCGAAGAAACCGTCGGTAAACAGGCTGAGGCTGGGGTCGACATTGTATCCGATGGCGAGACCTCCAAGATTTCCTACGCTACCTATGTAAAGGATCGCTATACCGGGTTTTCCGGCGACAGCCCGCGCAACGCGCCGGCTGACCTCAAATTGTTTCCTTCATTCCTGGAACGGCTCGCCAATGAAGGCGGAACACCGAAATATGCCCGGCCAATGTGCACCGGCGAGGTGACTTCCAAAGGGCAGGGCGAATTGGAAAAGGACATTGCCAATCTCGAGGCAGCAATGGAGAAACACGGAATCAAGCGCGGCTTCATGAACGCTGCTTCACCCGGTGTAATCTCGCTGTTTCTGCAAAATGCGCATTATCCTACGCGTGACGCTTATCTGGCGGCGCTTGCTGACGCAATGCGCGAGGAATACGAAACCATTGTCGGCGCCGGGCTTGATCTGCAGCTCGATTGTCCGGATCTGGCGCTATCGCGGCACATGCTCTTCACGGATTTGTCGGATGAAGAGTTCATCAAGGTTGCTGCCAGCCATGTTGAAGCGTTGAACCACGCCCTTGCCAACATTCCCGCAGACAAGGTCCGTATTCATATTTGCTGGGGCAATTATGAAGGGCCGCATGTCTGCGACATTCCGATGGGAAAGATGTTCGACACGCTGATGAGCGCAAAGGCCCGTTACACGTTGTTTGAAACTTCCAATCCGCGCCACGGCCATGAATGGACGGTCTTCCGCGACCGCAAGGCTGACATTCCCGAAGACAAGATCCTGGTTCCCGGCGTCGTCGATACCACGACCAACTTTGTCGAACACCCCGAACTGGTGGCTGAACGGATCGAGCGCTTTGTCGATATTGTTGGTGCCGACCGGGTCATCGCGGGTTCGGATTGCGGGTTCGGAACCTTTGCCGGATTTGGCGCTGTCGATCCGGATATCGCCTATGCCAAGTTGAAATCCGTGCGAGAAGGCGCTGATATTGCCGCCAGCCGGATTTGAGCCGAATGCCGGAGACCCTGCTCCTCTTGCCTGGAATGATGTGCGACGAACGGCTCTTCGCGCCGCAGATCGAGGCCTTAGGAGATACCTACGACGTCCATGTCCCACAGCTCTCCGAAACATCGATAGAGGGTATGGCGCGTTGCGTGCTGGAAGGTGCGCCAGCAGATTCGCTCAACATTGCAGGCCTGTCGATGGGCGGCATCGTCGCCATGGCGATGGCCGGAATTGCGCCTGACCGAGTTTCACGCCTTGCGCTGCTGGATACAAACCATCATGCCGACCTGCCCGAGCGCCATGAAATCCGTAACCGGCAGATCGAGGAAGTTCTGGCCGGAAAGCTTCGTGGGATCATCATCGAGGAAATGAAACCCGTCTATCTGGCCGAGAAGAACCGCGGCAATCAGGCCCTGCTGGATCTGCTGGTTGACATGGCAATGGATGTTGGCGCCGATGATTTCGTCGCGCAGTCCGTTGCCTTGCGGGATCGGCCTGACCAAACTGCCGTACTGCGCAATCTTGATGTACCGGCGCTCATCCTCTGCGGGGAAGAGGATCGTCTTTGCCCGCCGGAGCGCCATCGGGAAATGGTCGGTCTAATGCCAGACGCAGAACTGGAAATCGTGCCGGGTGCCGGCCATATTACAACACTGGAAAATCCCGATGCCGTAAACGCCGCACTTCAAAACTGGCTGTCAAGGAGACCTGCCGATGGAACTTCCTGAAATCACCCCTGAGCTTTCCGCACTGCTGAAAGAAGTAGATACGCCAACTGTCTGCAACGCGATCGAGACTGCCCAGGGAAAACGTGGTTTTGATCAATTCACAAGACGGCCCGTCACGCCCGCCGATCCGAACCTGCCGGCCTTCTTTGGCTATGCCAGGACCGCCCGCATCTGCGGCTCACGCCCACCTTCCGAACCAGGTGATGCGGCGAAGGAGATGCGCTTGGCCTATTATCGCTATGTTTCGCAGCCACCGGCACCGC
This sequence comes from Salaquimonas sp., assembly GCA_028289365.1. Taxonomy (GTDB): domain Bacteria; phylum Pseudomonadota; class Alphaproteobacteria; order Rhizobiales; family Rhizobiaceae; genus BOKV01. Next base: position 12,438 of record JANQQM010000013.1, read on the forward strand.
GAGTTACGGTAATAGAAGATATTGATGGCGATCAGGCAGTCGGTGCCTTTTGGGGCGAGGTCAACACCACCGTCCACAAGGGTCTTGGCGTGTCGGGTGCTCTGACAAATGGCCTGGTGCGAGATCTTGGCGATGTGGCGCCGGGTTTCCAGGTTCTGGCCGGTGGCGTTGGTCCCAGCCATTACTTCGTCCATGTCGTCGAAATTGACATCCCGGTTACTGTTCTTGGTCTGGAAGTCAAACCCGGAGACTTTATCCATGCCGACCGTCATGGTGCGGCCGTCGTACCACCGGAGATATTGCCTGAACTGGCAGACGCCATCCGGCATATGCAGGAAGGCGAGCAGCTGGTCATCGGTCCGGCAAAGGAGCCCGGATTTGATATAGCCGCCCTCGAAAAGGCATGGGAAGCCTTCGAAAATGTACGAAACTGACTTGTGCATTGATCTCGTTTAGAGGTTAGCGAGATCGAAATTTGTCGGTAAATTACAAGCTAATGCCCGCCGATTGCTTGTATCTCAATCTTGAATACCTATCCTCTTGAGAATTATCCAAATGACAATTTGGAGAATTGTTTGGAGGAAACAGATGAAAAGTCCGTCAGCAGGTTTAGTTGTTGCTGCGGTGGTTGCAGTATTTGCTTTCTTGACCTTTTTTGCAATTCAGCCACTGGCAATGGCACAGTCAACGGGTACCGACATGGAAAAAATGGAAGAACAAAAGGCAACATCACGTAAATCGATTGAGTGGTGGAACAGCAACTTCCAGGTCGATCCGGACAGCTTGTTTGCACCCGGCTACATCAACCATCAGGAACCGATTGCAGCAAGCGACGGCGAAAAGGGCGTTGCGCTTGGTGAGCTGAAGGCGATCATTTCCTCATATCATGAGGCCTTCCCGGACACGAAAGTGGAGTTCCAGATTCAGATGGCGGAGGGCAACCGGGTTGCAACCCACTGGACGTTTGAGGGAACGCAGAAGGGCACCTATGAGGGCCTGGCTCCGACTAACAAGACGGTGTCCTGGTCCGGCATCTCCATCGATGAATTCGATGCAAACGGCAAAATCACCCAGACATGGGTCGTCTGGGACAAATATTCCCTGTTTCAAGCGCTGGGTTTGATCCAGTAAGCAGACATCAGCCTTCAAAATGCCGGTATAGAAAATAGAAAAACCCGGTCCCGACGACTGCCGCGGCAATCGTCGCGGTCCGGGTCGTCTTCTCTGAAGCGCCAATCCGCATCGCGGTCATCATGGTGGCATAGCTGAAAACCAGCACGATGATGAACCATGCCATCAAGTGACCCGCGCCAAAGATGTTTTGCCTATGCATGACGGTGACAGTCCCTCGTGTATTTGATCAATCCCGCAACTACTCCTTGGGCCAGACAAGGCGCCCGGCATGCGGACCGCTGGGCGAATGCGTGACATATTCAAGAACGTGACGGCCCTGCCAGTTCTCGTTTCGGTCGGCTTCGACGAAGCGGGGCTCGAACGTGTATTCGCCCTCGGGCAGGTCCGTAAACTCCCACAACACGCCATGCTTGGGCCAACCCGCGATGGAAAGCAACTTGCGGCCGCGGATCATGCCCCTTGTCACCGATACGCGGGCAAAGCGCTCGGCCCGGTACCAGCGGGCAAGCTCGATCTCGTCGTCCGGCGTATTGGCATTGTAATTGCCCAACTGCATGGCGGGCGGTGGCCCCATGCCATAGGGTAGCGCACGTTGTTCCGGCGCATTGACAACCTGCTCTTCAATGAACACGGCACTGCGGTAATTTTCGAATGCCGCCAACTTGTCGGCATTAGCCTCGACAAGCGCGTCAACCGGATTGTCCGGCCCAAAGAAAACTTCCGGAGAGGCCGCCGCCGTCAGGATCACGTTCTGCCAACCGGTCGGAACTGCCGGGTCTGTCGTTTCCTGTTTGGCCGGGGCACCGTCAATATAGGGTTTGTCCTCATGTTTGACGATGCCATAGTGGCCGACCCAGGCCACACCCTGTGCCGCCCGCATGGCCGGCAGGTAAGTCTCATGCAGCCATGCCCAGCAGTCGGCTTTGGACGTGTCGGAAAGGTCAAACCACTCCGCCTTGATAACTTCACCCATTCACAAAATCCCCTTGAAAAACAACTTGAGGAGCCGCAAAGCGATCATCGCAATCTGGAAACAGCGTCCCTTTTGTTGGCAATTTTCAAGGATTTGCCAACAACAAGAGTATTCGGGTTCCAAACTGACAAACTGTTCTTTGCGAGAATCTATTCGGCGGCAACTTGTTTGCCGCGCTCAGCTTCACCAACCTCGGCAAAGCGTCCGGCAAAGGCTTCGATATCCTCTATTGAGAGACCTTCAACCGCGTTCCATTGCTTGCGATTGTGGTCTTGCGATTCCAGATCGGTCCAGAAACTGTCGTTCAACCGGTTGATCATGTTGAACATCGCGCAAGCCATTGAAATCTCGACAATTTCGGTGTCGGTGAAGTTGACCTTCATATTGTTCCAGGCCTCGGTGTCCCGCTGCGCGGTATTATTGGTCATCGCCTCCGACCATGCGATCGCTGCCCGATCACGGTCATCGAAAAGCGGGCTGGTCTTGTAGCTGTCATCCATCAGCGCTTCGAGTTCTTCCTCCGTCATGCCAAGTCCCTGACCGAAGACCGATGTATGTGCCGTGCAGTAACTGCAGGCATTGACCATTGAGGTCTTGATGCAGGCGAGGCCGCGCAGTCTTGGATCGGTCGTCGCGCCGAGCCCTGGCTGCCGGACCGCGGCGACAAGACCGCCAAACCAGCGCGCAATATAGGGGCTGTGCGTCGCCAGAATTCTTTGCAGATTGGCTGTACGTCCCAGGAACCGGTCCGAACCCTCATAGACGAGCTTGGCTGTGCCCGTTGCCTCCTCGTGACTAAGTCCGCTCAATCGCTGCGCCATGATCCGTCTCTCCCATTCATTCCCTTTGATCTGAAGATTGCCGACATCCGGATATGCCGGCCTACTAATATCAGATTGTGCTAATTAAGCCTTCGAGGCAAGGCTGTGCCGCTGCAAGTTGGCGATCTCACATCACAATTAATGACGGAGGGGTCGGGCCAAATGCTTTTCTGATGGCTGAAGCATCAATCCACCAAGTGATACCAATGTACAGGTTACGAGGATAGACAAGAGATTTATCAGCGGATTAAGCTGACGCCTTCCTGACAATCCACCCTGCGCCGTAGGGCTAAGAGTTATCACAGATGATAGAACTATATCGACGTATTTGGGTTGTCACCGGCCGGCAGCAGATAATACTGATAATTCTCTCGCTCCTCGTTGCCGCGCTGGCCGCTGTTCCGCTGCAGTTCCAGAAGGGCATTATCAACGGTCTGAGCGAATCCATGCAAATGCAGCAAATGTTGACATCTCCACTAGTTACAAATGAAAAACAAACTCAGCGCGTGTTTATCAATGCAATACAACAATAATATATATAGACATCGAAAACTGAAAATAATAAAATTATTGGGTTCAGATTCTGTAATTTACATTAATACAAAAAAGGTCGATAAAACACATGACAGAATATATCCGCTGGTAAGTTATTTTGATTTTGATCTAGGAAAATATAAAATATTTGAAAAATATAGAAATTATTTTTGTAGATATGTAATTAAAAATGATGAATTTCTGTTAATATCAGAATTCAAGAATCATAACTTATATATTATATTGAATAATTACATAAAAAACATAGATAATCCAAGAGATTCAATATGGTATAAGCAACTCAACGATCAGTTACAGAAAACTGGAACTGCACGATACAGGGACCATAGATTTTCAAGTTCGGACCAAATTGAAGATTTTTTTGAAAACTACATGCGGCCAATTTACGAAAGCATGAAGGCGACAGGCTACAATGAACAATTACCCGCAGACCTTCCCAAATGTTTCATTGGAAAGGACGGTGAACTGATCAAGGGAATGCATGGTCGGCATCGTTTTGCCATCGCCAAATCTCTTGGTGTAAAGCGCTTTCCACTGCAGATTATAGGGGTGCACGAAAAGTGGTTTGACGAGAATGTTGGAACCACCCTCGATTTGAATGCACTCCGTCGTGCATATCGTGAAGTTGAAAACAAGCACCAGTAGGCGTCCTGGTAGTTGCTTCATCTTATACGGTTATTTTAGTTCGGCCCCGGATTGAACTCTTGGTGTGCGAGACATCAAGATTTATTCGTTTTGGGACTTGAACCTCACCTGACGTGAGGTTGTAGGTGAATTTTCATGTCACGAATTAAACTTTATTCCGTCGGCCAATTGGCAGAGCATTCCGGCATCACGGTCAGGACCTTGCATCATTATGATGCAATTGGACTGCTGACACCAAGCCACCGTTCTTCCACAAAGCGTCGGCTTTATGATCGGGAGAACGTGCTCCGGCTTCAGCAGATCCTTAACTATCGCACGCTCGGCATGCCGCTTGATCAGATAAGGAGCATCCTGGATGACCCGGCATATGATTGCCGTGCAGCACTTCTTGATCAACGAAAAGCCGTATTGCAGCAGATTGCCCGAAGCGAGGCATTGATCCGTGGCATCGACGAGGCATTAAGCCTGATTGACCAATCAGACAAGAAGGATACGGACATGACGACTCTTTTCGGCGGATTTGATCCAGACAAGTTTGCAGATGAAGCAGAGGAGAAATGGGGCGGCACCGACACCTGGAAGACTTCGCAGAAACGCACGGCAGACTACACGGAAGCGGACTGGAAGGCGTACCATGATGCACATCACCTGATTTGCAGCCGATTCGCTGAACTGGCGCAGGCCGGAGTTCAAACTGATGATCCACGTGCGATGGACCTTTCACGTGACTATGCAGCGCTAATTGATCGATGGTTCTACCCCTGCACCGTCGCGCACCTTGGGAACCTGGCGCAAATGTATGAGGCAGATCAACGGTTTCGCGATACCTTCGATGGATTTGGTGCCGGCACGGCTGAATTCGTGATCCGGTCTTTCAAACACACTTCCTCGAACAAGAGTTGATATCAGCGGTTCACAATTGCGTGTGATTTGCGAATTGGCGCTTTTCATCCCTCGTTAACGTCGGTAGTGGAACCGGCTTTTGGAAACTGGCGACCATGACGAATAATCTCTGTTTGAATATTGACGGCTGGCGGATTGATATTGCCGCACGAATTGCCTCTCGAGCCGGGCAAATCGAGCACCTATCGCCGCGCGCCATCAGGCTATTGTCCATATTTGCAGAATCTCCGGGTAAGACCTTCTCCCGCGAAGAATTGCTCGATCGAATTTGGCCGGATGTCGTTGTCAGCGATGAGAGCCTTAGCCAGGTCGTTTCCGAGGTTCGCAGGACTCTAACAAATAAGGGTCTTATTGCTACGGTCTCAAAAGGTGGTTATCGCCTGGAAGCTGCCGCTTTCGCCTCTGCGGGCCCGGCTGCCAGTCCAGTTGAGCAGCGGCATGAATCCCTGACGGATCTGGAGGCGCATGCAATCTGCCTTGAGGCACGTCAGGAGCTCGTGCGCTGCGGGCGCGGAGCGATTGAGCGGGCTGAAGAATTGACCGCGCATGCAGTAGACCTAGCACCTGATTCCTCAATGGTGCAATCAGAGCGCGCTATTGCCCTGGTACGCTCTCATCTGTATTGGTCGGAAGGCCGCATGCTCCTGGATTCCGCCTTGAATCATGCGGCCTATGCCGTCGAACTGGACCCAACTTCGGCCCAGTCGCACTCCTGCCTAGGATATGCCCATGCCACCGCTGGCCATTGGGCAGCGGCCGATATTGCCCATCAACGGGCAATTGCGTTGGCTCCGTTTGATGCCTCCTGCTATCACCTGGCCGCTTGGTATCTGATGACCCGGCGCAAGGAGCAGGCCGCCATTGCGTTTTTCGAAAAAGTAGGCGACCTGGAGCCCGGCAATATCAAGGGATATCTTCACGCCGCACAGCTCGCCTACCAGTTTGATCCGACCCGATCTCGGCGCAATGCCGAACGAGCTCTGCGTCGTGCCCGCGAGCGCCTCGAAGTGGATCCTCACGACATGCGGGCCCTGGCTGCCACGGGGCTTGTCATGGCTCTGCTGAGTGAACCGTCATCTGCCTATGCTACCGTGCAGGGTGCAGATACTTCCGGCAGCGCACAGGCAATTTACGCGGCCTCGACTCTGGCACTGTTGGGAGAAACCAGCCGGGCCCTGTTGAAGGTCGAGGAATTGTTTGATCACGGTTGGCGCGATATGCCGTGGCTCGCCGTTGATCCTGCGTTCATTCGTATTGCAGATCATAGTCGTTTTCAGCGGCTCTGCAGAGGTCAACGCGCAGCCTGAATCACTTTCAGAATAGTTTCAGATTTCCTTCAGGAGTAAAGGCCGCATCGTAATTAGCTTGGCTGTTCTCCAATTTGTTACGGACCAAATTCCGGCCGAAACATATACTCAATGGAAGGAACGAAAATGCCATTGCCTATCAACACGCTTGCACCGGATTTCGCCGCTGATTCAACAGAGGGCTTGATCCATTTCCACCAATGGATCGGTGATAGCTGGTGCGTGCTCTTTTCGCATCCCAAGGATTTTACACCCGTATGCACAACCGAACTGGGTGTCATGGCCAGAATGAAAACCGAGTTCGAACGACGCAGTGTTAAGATCATCGGATTGTCGCTAGATCCGGTCGATGCGCACAAGCGCTGGGCAGAAGATATCCATACGGTCGCTGGCAAGGCGCCGAATTATCCATTGATCAGCGATTCCGATCTGAGAATCGCGAAGCTCTATGACATGCTTCCAGCTGATGCTGGTGGTACGGCAGAAGGGCGTACTGCTATGGATAACGCCACTGCACGCACGCTATTTGTCATTGGTCCGGACAAGAAAATCAAACTTACGATTTCCTACCCGATGACGACCGGACGCGATTTCAATGAAATTCTTCGGGTTATTGACAGTCTGCAACTGACAGACCGTCAGCAGCTTGCCACGCCGGCGAATTGGGTGCAGGGCGATGATGTCGTCATTGTTCCATCGGTGTCGGATGAAGAAGCCCGCAAGCGCTATCCGGATGGCTGGAAAGCGCCAGTGCCATATTTGCGCCTGGTGGAACATTCAGCATGAAAATATCCAGCGCTGTGAAAGACCAGTTCATGAACGCTACGCGTTGAGTTGGTCCTGTATTTTCTTGTCCAATACGAGCGGTGGTTTACCCATCGCTCGTATTTGTCTGTTTCTGGAACTGATCTGGTAGGGGAAGAACTGAGAGTATTGCAATGAAACCGATACTGCCGATCCGGTCGGGCCGTCTGAGGCCGCTGACCGACAATGATACTGGCGAGCTTCTTGATTTGCTGCGGCTGCCCGAAATACGTCGCTATCTTTGCGACGACCGCATTGTCCGGAAATCGGAAGTTGAACATTTGATTGAAGAAAGCATCCAGCACGATATCGACGGTCTGGGGTTATGGGTTATCGAAACAGACGCTCATTCATTTTCCGGCATTGTCGGCATGATGCCGGTTTCAACTGCCATTGCCGAATTGCCGGGTATGAAGGGCGGGATTGAACCATTTGTAGCCTTGGCACCCCAGGTCCAACGTCAGGGTCTGGCACGCGAAGCGATGGCTGCCATTCTCGAACATACCGTCAGCATGCAGGAAACTGCGCATGTGGTTGCCGCTGTCGACGCTCCAAACATGCGTTCTCACCGGCTTATGCGTGCGACTGGCTTTGGACCATTTGCCATGGAGAAGGGGCCAGCCCATGACCTTGTTCTTTATAAACTTAGTCTGTCAAAGCACAGATTGCGAAGTGATGTCGGTCATTGATAAGCACCGTAAATTCGGATTGGATTGATGCGAAGTTTGCAGCTTCGGCTACCGGCGCCTGATTCGCGCGGGCACAAGCATTCAATATAAAGGATACCGCCATGAATTTGTCCGACAGCCTGAGACTTCGTTTTGGCGATGATTTGGATCTATCAGTCAGCCCCAGGCTTCCGTCGGTCTTCCGCTCAATGATTTGCCGCGGCAGTTGCCGTCAATACAAGGCAGAAACGGTCGACGAAGAACTATGCCAACTGTTGTGCGCTGCGGCACTTGCCGCCCCGACCAAAAGCGACCTTCAACAGCGGGACATTGTTCTAGTCCAGGACCCCGAAATAAAGGCAGAGTTGGTAAAGCTTGTCTCGGATCAGGCATGGATTCGCGATGTGCCCAATATCGCGATCTTCTGCGGCAATCACCTGCGTCAACGGCATTTGCACGAAATGACCGGACATGCATTTGCCAATGATCATCTCGACGCCTTCTTCAATGCCTCGGTCGATGCAGCGATCGCGCTTTCTGCCTTCGTGACGGCTGCAGAAGCGGCCGGATTGGGTTGTTGCCCGATCAGTGCCGTGCGAAACGAAGCCGCGGCCGTTAGCAATCTGCTCGGTTTGCCGGACCTCGTTTTTCCGGTTGCTGGTCTTGCCTTTGGCTATCCAAAATCTGAACCGCCGACCATCAGCATGCGTTTGCCATTGTCTGAAACGGTTCACATGGATCGATTCGGAACGCATGATTCAAAGACGGCAATCGACGCCTACGACAGACGTAGAAGGGCGCATCAACCTTATGACCGGCAACGCGCTGAAGCGCACTTTGGGATTTCAGAACACTATGGCTGGTCCGAGGATAAAAGCCGGCAATATGCCCAGCCGGAACGCCGGGAATTCGGTGCATTCATCAGAAACAAGGGCTTTACCCTGGATTGATGCTTACTGAATTTCCGAAACCTGGTGATGAAATTAGGTAACCGGATTAAGCTATTACTGCCGACCGTCGCCAAATGGATCGGCCGACCGGATACAATCAAGAACGAACGATAAGCAAAACTAAAGCACTATGGTGCCCAGGGGCGGAATCGAACCACCGACACGCGGATTTTCAGTCCGCTGCTCTACCAACTGAGCTACCTGGGCATGATTGGCTGGATGTGCAGGGCAACATTGCCAAAAGTGAGCGGGTTATAGGCGCTCCAAAGGCGCCTGTCCAGTAGCGTTGATGCGCTGAGTAGGCAGAATTTTGAAATTTTCAGACAATGTCATTTCCGGGGTCGTCATGGTTCAGCAAATCACGTCCCGCACCCTTGGAAACATCGCCTTTCGGATTGATCTCGACCCTAGATTTCCTGCGGTTCATCATCCTCGGTAGCGGGGATCGAATAACCCTGAGACAGCCAGCGGTCAAGATCGTCATCGGCACATTGCTGCGAACAGAAAGGATAGTTGGCGCGGGCACTGGGTTTATCGCAAACTGGGCAGGGACGCGGCCTGCGAAGCGGTTCGATACGGGCTTTGGTTTGGCCGGCCATATTGCGGGTTTCCTAGGCCTGGCTGAGCCAGTTGAAGTGGACCGGATAGCCGTCGCCTGCCAACAGCGAGACCGTCTCATAAAGCGGCAGACCAACAACATTGGTGTAGGATCCGACGAGCTTGATGATGAAGGTACCGGCCAGACCTTGAATGGCGTAGCCGCCTGCCTTGCCGCGCCACTCGCCCGACGCCAGATAGGCTTCCATTTCATCTTGCGACAGGCGTTTGAAACGAACCCGCGATTCAGAAAGCCGGTGGCGCATGGCACCTTTCGGCGTGACCAGGGTGACCCCGGTATAGACCCGGTGCGATCTGCCCGACAACAACCGCAGGCAATTCGACGCCTGATCAAGCGTCTCGGTCTTGGGTAAAATCCTGCGGCCTTGCGCAACAACCGTATCGGCAGCAATCATGAACGAGTTTTGCAGATCCTCTGATTTTATCGAACGCTCCACGGCCATCTCGGCCTTCTGGCGCGCCAGGCGCTTTGCCAGCGATCTGGGAGCTTCACCCTTCTGGGGCGTTTCGTCGGCCTCGACCGGCGACAGCAAGTCCGGCTCGATTCCAGCCTGTTGCAGAAGCTGCAGCCTTCTGGGAGATCCCGAGGCAAGTACCAATTTCGGCCTGGCAGACATGTTGCGGTCCCGATACCGGAAGAAAGCTATTTGAAGCGATAAGTGATACGACCCTTGGTCAGGTCATAGGGGGTCATTTCTACAAGCACCTTGTCTCCCGCCAGTACGCGGATTCGGTTCTTCCGCATGCGCCCGGCGGTGTGAGCGATTATTTCGTGGTCGTTTTCCAGTTTCACCCTGAAGGTTGCATTGGGCAACAGCTCGGTTACCACGCCTGGAAATTCAAGTACTTCTTCTTTTGCCATTCGTCCTCAGCACGATGTTTTCAAAAAGTCGCGGGAAACTATCCCAGTCATGGGAGTTTGTGAACCGCAAAGCGCAAACACGGCCCATTATTTCCTGCTTCAGAGAAAGATAAGCTGGCTGGATACAACAGTTTCATCCAAATCTCGATAAAATCTTGGTGTCAATTGCATTCGCCGTCTGCCGGTAGGCCTCAAGGATGTGATCCCGGCTGCCTGCTACTGTCGATGGGTCCATGGTCGGCCAGTACTCTACGTCAACAGCCTGCGCGCGGGTAAATTCCAGCGCCCGGTGATGGGCTTCCGGCGACAGGGTAATGATCAGGTCAAAATAGCTTTCGCCAAGATCATCAAGCGAAACCGGCACGTGATTATGCATGTCGATGCCCCGTTCACCCATGACCGAATGCATGAACCGATCAATGTCACCGGCGCGCACACCCGCCGATTGGACATAGACATCCGTTCCAAAGCGCGCCCGCATCAGCATTTCGGCCATGGGCGAGCGAATGGCATTCATGCCGCACACAAATAATACGGATTCGGGAAGTGGCGATTGAGCACCTTTGTCAGCGTCAACTGCCATGGGCAGACCGCCAATTTCGAGTGATCCCCATCTATCCCCGCCAGTGAAGAACACAAACCAGTGTGAACAGACGACGTGCGGTATCAAAATCCACATCGATTTTCCCGGCAAGCCTGTCCATCAACGTTTGCGATCCTTCATTGTGGAGACCGCGCCTGCCCATGTCGATCGCCTCGATCTGGCTGGGCGAGGCAGTGCGGATCGCTTCATAATAGCTTTCGCAGATCATGAAATAATCCTTGATTGTCCGGCGAAATGGCCCAAGCGAAAGAAGATGCGAGCAGATATGGGTGTCATCTTCGGCGGTCACGGTGAAGACCAGCCGGGATTCCGCAACGGCCAGCGTCAATCGGTAGGGGCCCGTGCCGTCCTGGCCCGGTATGCCAAAGACATTTTCCTCAAGCAGGTCGAAAATCGCGACGGCGCGCTCATGCTCGACATCTGGCGTCGCCCGGCCAATCGACTTGTCGTCAAGCACGATATCGATCAGCCTGTCATTAGGATCTGCCTTGTCGCCCAAATTCTCGCTCCAACAGCTATGAGCCGTTACTACCGGTTCAGCCGGATCGTCACTGACCTGCCATGTGCCGTCAACCCTTCGGCTTTTGCAAGCTCGACCGCCGCCGGCCCGATCTCTGCCAGTTGATCCGGTCCCAGCCGCAATATCGAAGTGCGTTTGACGAAATCAAGCACAGACAATCCCGACGAGAACCTGGCAGAACGGGCAGTCGGCAATACATGGTTTGATCCGCCGACATAGTCGCCAACGGCCTCCGGCGTGTATTTACCTAGAAAAACAGCCCCGGCATTGCGAATGCACGAAAGAAATGCATCGGGATCTGCGGTCGCAATCTCCAGATGTTCCGGTGCAATCCGATCGACCATCTCGACGGCTTCATCCAGACCCGGAACCTTGATGATTGCGCCATAATTTTCCCAGCTTGCAGCAGCAATCTCGCCGCGCGGCAGGGTCGACAATTGCCGTTTGACGGCCTCGGCCACCGCATCACACAGTGCGTCGTCCTCGCTGATCAGGATCGATTGGGCGTTTTCGTCATGTTCCGCCTGCGCAAGAAGGTCGGCCGCGATCCAGTCCGGGTCATTGTCGCCGTCTGCCACGATCAGGACTTCCGAGGGACCGGCAATCATGTCGATACCCACAATGCCGAAGACGCGCCTCTTTGCGGCGGCAACATAGGCATTTCCCGGTCCGACAATTTTAGAGACCGGCTTGATGGTCTGCGTGCCATAGGCAAGTGCCGCGATCGCCTGGGCACCGCCGACACGATAGATTTCATCCACTCCGGCAAGCTGCGCTGCTGCCAGTACCAGCGGGTTAAGCTCACCCTGCGGGCAGGGGACGACCATAACGATACGTTCCACACCGGCAACCTTTGCCGGGATTCCGTTCATCAGCACCGAACTGGGATAGCTCGCCGTGCCGCCAGGCACGTAAAGCCCAACAGCATCAACCGCCGTCCAGCGTGAACCAAGTTCGACGCCCACCGCATCGACATAACGGTCATCCTTTGGCACCTGGCGCAAATGATGCGCCTGGATTCGTTCTGCCGCCAGTTCCAGCGCTGATCGTGTCTCGGGATCAACGGTTTCCCAGGCGCTGTCGAGTTCATCCTTGGATACCGCCATGGTTTCCGGCGTAAGTTCCACCTGGTCGAACCTGGCGGTAAGATCCAGCAATGCCGCGTCTCCCTCCTCGCGTATTCTCGCGATAATTTCTGACGCCTTCTGATCGACATCCTCCGAAACCTCGCGCTTTTGCTGGAGGAAGGCTTCGAAACGCTCCGCAAAATCTTCGTCAGTGCTGGTCAGACGCAAAACCAATTCTGGCTCCTTGAATTTCCGGTTTGAAACAGGTCGGGCGAGTCGAATTTCGTTTTATTACTGTTGATGCAACGCGGTTTCGCAAGATCGGCATTAGTTTCCGATACTGTGATCGGGTCGTGACTCAGTTTCCCAGGCAGCGGCCATGTCGGACAATTGTGCTTCAAGGCATTCGACCTCCAGCCGCAAGGTCGCACCACCGGCAAAGGCAAGCTCGACAACGCCGGCAGGTGCATTTCCCTCGCCAAAGCTGATTGCCAACAGCGAAAGGACCTGATCCCCGTCCCGCCGGTCTATCCCTTGCATCTGCACGCGCTCCACTCTTTCGAAATGCAGTACCGTGCGCCGTCTTTCATAGGTGGTCGTCTTTCCGACGACCTGCTCCCAGACAAACCGGTTCATTTGCAGGATAAACCGGTTCTCTTCAGGCAGATATTGCAGGTCCGCGGTCTTCAGAACGGCGTCCTGGCAATATGCCGAGATTACCGAGAGGTCTTCCTCGTCAAGGGCAATAAGTTTGAGGCGTTTCATTTGGATTTCCGGCTGATAATCAGGCAGCAGCGGTTTTGCCGCCCTGTTTTGTTTACTCAACTAACTGTTAGGCACTATTTCCTTGCAGTTCAACCACCTGGCTACTTTCCGTACAAGTCTGAAGCCATTCAACCGGAAACCCGTTCGATATTTCCGCCACAATTGGTGAGCTTCTCCTCCAGCCGTTCAAAGCCCCTGTCCAGATGATAGACACGGTTGACCACGGTTTCGCCTTCCGCCGCAAGACCCGCGATTACCAGCGAAACAGACGCCCTCAAATCTGTTGCCATTACCGGGGCACCGGTCAGATATTCATTTCCGGTGACAATCGCAGTCTGGCCATCCAGTGAGATCTGCGCACCAAGCCGCGCAAGTTCCTGAACATGCATGAATCGGTTCTCGAAGATCGTTTCAGTGATTCGCGATTGACCCTCGGCGCGCGTCATCAGCGCCATGAATTGCGCCTGCATATCGGTCGGGAAGCCGGGAAACGGTGCGGTGGTGATATCGACTGGAAGGATACCATTACCATTGCGGTGAACCCGAATTCCGTTCTCGACAGTTTCAACATGCGTTCCGGATTGCTCAATGCTGTCGAGTGCTGTCTGAAACAGGTTTGGTTTTGCCCCTTCCAGCACGACGTCTCCGCCGGTCATGGCAACGGCAAGTGCATAAGTGCCGGTTTCTATCCGGTCGGGCAGGACCCGGTGACGTGCCCCGTGCAGGGCTTCAACGCCATCGATCACGATGGTTGAGGTGCCGGCGCCGCTGATTTTCGCGCCCATCGCATTCAGACAGTTTGCCAGATCGACGATTTCCGGCTCCCGCGCGGCATTTTCCAGAATTGTCTGTCCTCTCGCCAGGCTGGCGGCCATCAATCCGACATGGGTCGCACCGACAGAGACCTTTGGAAAGCGATAACCGGCACCGACCAACCCATTATTGGCGTGACCGATAACATAGCCGGCTTCTACATCCAGTTGCGCACCGAGCGCGCTCAAACATTCCAGGAAAAGATCGACCGGGCGCGTGCCGATCGCGCATCCGCCGGGAAGCGAAACCTTCGCCTCATGCATCCGTGTAAGCAACGGGCCGATTACCCAGAAACTCGCGCGCATCTTGGATACCAGTTCATAAGGCGCGGTCGTATCCACAATTTCTCCGGCCTTGAAATGGATGGTCCGGCCGGTCGCGCTGGTTTCGCCGGACTTCTTTCCCTCGACCTTGTAGTCGACCCCGTGATTGGTCAGGATCCGGATCAGCGATTCGACATCAGCCAGGTGCGGAACATTCTCAAGGATCAGATCATCGCTGGTCAGCAAAGAGGCAATCATTAGCGGCAAGGCGGCATTTTTCGCGCCCGAAATCGGAATGGTTCCGTTTAGCTTGTTCCCACCTTGAATAACGATGCTGTCCATTATCTAATCCTTGATACCCGCATGCCCCACGCGGCGCCCATTGTTCTCGCAACCAATCGGGTCGCTGGCGAAAATCGCGCTAATCCTTGTCCCCACCGTCCTTTGCACGCAAAGGTCTTTCACGACGCAAGCCCTGCGCAGCACTGCCCGTTTCTGTATTCGCGCCGGCCTTTCGCAATTTCAAGTTTGCACGCAAAGCATTCTTGAGACGCAAATCACGGTCTTTTTCGGGCGCAGACGGATTTTTTTTATTTCGATTGTCCACCATCCGGGCTTCCTAGCCCAGCTTTGGCGAAAACAAAAGGGCATCACGGCATGTGTGGATTGACATCTTGCCTGCCAATTCCGGCGAAACCGGCAATAGTTGCCACATATCCGCATTGAAATGCTTGCATGGCCAGATACCATATGGCAAAAGCTGCGCGTTCAGGCAAAAACAGGCTGCCGTAGCTCAGGGGTAGAGCACTCCCTTGGTAAGGGAGAGGTCGAGAGTTCAAATCTCTCCGGCAGCACCAGTCAACGGAAATAATTCAATATCTTAAACGTTTATCGTACGTTCTTTGGTCGTCATCATTCTTGCTTGTGGCGGCGGGCGTGGCGCACCAGCTTGGAGAGCCAAACAAGATACCCTCGATCTTGCTATCTCACAAAGCACTGCCGAACGCAGAGGTTATAACAATAAGTTGGAGCCCAAACGGTTGCCGACCCAGCTCTGAAATCCAATCGCTGCGCCTCGATTATTTTCTGTGAATGTCTGTACAACGGATCTGATGGAAGACACCGCTCGCGCCTGCTAACCATGACTGCAAACTATCCGTGGCAGACATTCAATGTCTTGAGCTTATATGACGCCCAATCCCATCGCAGCTGCGATGGGAAGCGGACATCATGAGCCAACAAGCAATGCCAAAACTAGGACGCGCTAGCCCTTCTTCTGGATTTCCACTGAATGAGGATAGGGTATGGATACCCCTCCCTTGTCGAATGCTTCCTTGACGGATTTCAGCATGGCGAATTTCAGTTCCCAGTAATCACCGGCATTACACCAGATGCGGACGCCCAGATCGACTGAACTGTCACCCAGGTTCATGACCCTCACCCAAGGCTCGGGATCAGCCAGCACGCGCTCATCGGCCTTTGCAAGATCGGTAATGATTTTCATTGCTTTGTTCGCGTCGTCGCCATAATCGATTCCAAATGTCAAATCCAGACGTCGGGTATCATGCGCGGAGTAGTTTGTGATGATCTGTCCCCAAGCCTGGCCATTTGGCACGATGATTTGAACGTTATCCGGTGTTGTCAATTCCGTCGTGAAAATGTTCAAGTCTTTAACGGTACCTGCCGTACCAGCAATATCGACAAATTGGCCGATTTTGTAAGGCCGGAAGATGATCAGCATCAGCCCCGCCGCCACATCGCTTAGCGTACCCTGAAGTGCCAAGCCGACGGCAAGGGTTGCCGCACCTAGCACCGCGACCAAACTGGTTGCCTCAATACCAAACAGACCAAGTACCGCGATCACTACGACAAGCAGGATCACCCATTTCAGGATCGAAGCGACAAAGTTTCCAATGGTGTCATCTATATTTGGATTGGCATTTACACGGCGGCGAGCCCAGCTGCTCAACATGCCTGCAGCCAGCCATCCCACGACCAGAACGATAAGAGCCTTCAAGGCATTTATGACGAGGGGACCGTAAGTCCCCATTGATTCCGATACCGTTTCCATGATTGCTGAACTCACCTCTTATTTGAACCTGACTGATCTCAAAGCAAAACAAGCGTAACCTGCTTGCGGCAGACATCAGCATTGATCAGTTGATTTGTAGTCTTAGACTTCTTGGTATTTTCATGGGCATTATGCCGTTTTATTCTAAATCAGCAATATGGTTAGGCTCGCTGTCAAAACAGAAAACTAATATTCAAGTACACGCCATCTGCAAAATTGGTGATACTTTGTGGCGGCTGATCCCCTATCCCAGAATGGATGCAATCTGGCGAGCGGTATGGATGTCGATATCTCCGACGCCATGAGAGCGAGCTAAATGGAATCCCACCAATTCGTACAACTTTGTACATTGCATTGAATGCAGATTGCACAGATATTGAATTTTCCTCTATAGTATAGAAATCATCCTCTACTCATGGGATGTGCTATATATATAAAATATCTAAAATAATAACATATACGGGAGCGTCTTGATGCTGGAAAACATTTTTCATGTTATTCGCGAAAACTCGGGATGGATATTCGGTTCCTCAAGTCTTGCCGCTATTCTGCTCGCATTCATTCAACGATCAGGTAAGAAGAAAGACACCGATAAAAAAACTGCATCAGCCGGAAAAGTTACGGCTTCAACTTCGGCATTCGACGGTCGGCATTTATTTGTTCTGCTCATTGTTATTGCTGTCTTGTCTGGCACGATATCCATCTCAGACGTCTTCATTACATCGGTAAATACCGGCGATAACAGCACGGTCATAACAGGCACCGGCAACGCCCAAATCAACGCGACTGTGGGTAAAGACAACTAACCGGCGGGGGGCATTGGAAAATGTTGCGGTCTATCCTTTTCTTACTGGTTAGCGGACTGTTTCTTGGTGTTTCCACCGCCGCAGTTGCGCAAATCTATTTTGAGAGAAATTCTGTCGAAGCGACCGGAGACGACGCGATTGTCGCGGTGGCATCGGGCAATTCCAACATTGTGCTCGTTTACAATGACGCCGGCCAACAGGAGCGCTACACGGTAGAGCAGTACCGGAATTTCATTGAAAACAATAGAACCGACCTGTTGGACCTCGCCGAGGCGCAGTACAGAAATCAAAGATACGAATTTTACTACACAGTCGCGATCGCCAAATATCTGTTCGACCAAAAGAACTATTCTGCCTCAGCCGCCATGTATCAACGCGCGCAGAATTTCGCACGCGGGAATTCCGAAGACCTCGAAAAGCTGTCGGGACTGGTGACAGCCAGCTATTACGGGTCCGCTCGGCACAAGGAAGGGCTTCGATATATCTGCGACCTCTACGAAAGCCGGCCTAGATGGGACTTTCGCTATCGCCATGCCATTCATGCACATTTGAGAAGCCTCGCTGTCAATATGGGACATGAGCATGCCCGAGCCATCCTGAAGCTGATCCGGAACAACCCGAAATGCCGTAGGCCCGATTTTTCACCCGTATGGATTCCGATCCATTTGACAGACATGCGAAAGCTGGAACAAAGCAGCTATATGGAGAGCTACGGTATCTCGCAGCAAGAGGACAGGGCTTTCGCTCAAGCACTTCTGCAAGAGAATATACCTCATGGCTTTATGGATTATCTGCATTTTGCATTGGGAGACTATGATAAAATCATAGAAGAATATCCCGATTCATACATTTATGACATGGCATTACTGCTAAACGGAGATAATGAAAATTATGAAAAGGCAAAAAGATCTCTGATTGATTACATAGATAGGTTTGAGAACAACCGATTAATTGCCGTATCCAAGCTGCTTTCTCGATCACTCGGCGCTCAGGATGTGGATACCTACCTAGAATACAGCAAGAAGCATGGCGCCGACGTTCTGAATGTTGCCGACGCAAGTGACAACAGGATCCATATCCAGATTAATAATTATACGCGCGTTTGGACGCCACTTGCCGAGTTGTCACTCGAACCCGCTGCCTTGAAAGTCATGTTCGATTTCTATCACGAATGTATAAGTTTTGCAGACGATCTAACCAACGGAAAACTGATCGATGTTTATGATCGCGTAAAATATTACCACGATCAGTATCAGCAACATTTTCCCGTCGATCACAAATTCGATGGCTATTTTGGCGACCCAAGCACGTCAAACCCGAAAGACGACTACAACAATCGATGCATTATTGACCTCGATATTGAGGCGCTGGAATTCTTCGTACGGGAGTTCGGCCCTGCATATCACGCCTTCAAGTCCAGTGACCCCGAAAAAATGACCGAAGTTGGCAAACGGTTTAAGTTATGCGGAGACATACGCGAACGATTGATACGTGGTCTGCATCCGGTCACTGCCGACAATGATACCCGCTTGTTCTGTGAAACCGTCATTGGTCAGGTTGATGAGGACAGGGTCGCTAACGCGTTCAGCTTTCATCAGATATCGACACTTCTCTTAAGCAAAGCCTATGAATTGGATCCATTCAATTTCAGTGAGAGTTTGTTTCTGACCGGATTGGCATACAAGAATAACCGTCAATATGACGAGGCCAAGAAATCGCTTGAAGACTATGCGAGTTTTCACCCCGACGGGAAATATGCGGACGACGCACTGACGGAGATCGGCTGGATCTATCTGTCGATCAATGAGGATTACGAAAAGGCTAATGAATTTTTCCTGAAAGTGGTCGATGGCTATGAAGGCACCAATGCATATGACAATGCGGTCAATTGGCTTGTCATATCAAACAAGGCCGCTGGCAATGTTATGGAAGCCGCCAAATATGCGGTCCAACTGGGCGCCCTGGTTGTCTCGGACAGGATACGGGGCAAGACGGACGATCGCGATCAGAGGCTCTTGCAATTGGAAAACAGTGTCGGAGGCATTCAGTCGGACATAGTTATTGGCGAGCAGATACATGATGATTTTGTGGGCTTCGGATTTGATCGGCTGGTTATTATACGAAAAGCACCACCGGACAGGCCGGAATTGGTAGGCCTGACAATATATACAATTGATGGTGTTGCCGTGAAAGATGCAACGACCGCCATTGAAATCATACGAGTGGTCAAGGATCGCGGTGAGCAGCTCGTCACAGTAAACGGAGACGTCTATATTGAGACGGATCTGTTCGAGTTCGAATAGTTTTTCACCTTCACTTCTGGACAGAGGCTAAATCGCCATCACGCTTCGAATACACGCCGCGTGGCAAAAATTGTCTCCTGCCAGCGCGTTATTCATTAACCCTGCCCGAGTCATCTGGTCTATTTGACACAGAGCCCGCTTCATAGAAGACCATGGCCTGGCTGCGCCTAGGATTTGGGTTGACGATACAGAATCTTGTTTCATGGTGCATAATATCGAGACTGAGCTAGACAGACCATCTGGCATGGTCAAGCCCGATATACGCATTCAGGGAAAGTGAAGGAAGCTGAATATCCTGGGGAGTTGAAAATGCGAGACAAGACATGCGCGATAATTGGCGTGCCTGTAGGAACAGGTGCCGGGCAAAACGGTTGCCAAATGGGTCCCGAAGCTTATCGCACTGCTAATCTCGCCGAAACACTCGAGGCGATTGGCGTTACGGTTGAAGATAAGGGGAATGTTGATCCAGAGCCGGTTCCGGATATTGATCACGAGTTGAATGTGAAAAATCTGGAACTTGCAGTTGGATGGACTGCAGCATTGGAGCGCGCAGCTTTTAATTTACTGGAATCTGGCGTTTTTCCCATTTTTGCCGGTGGTGATCATAGTCTGGCAATGGGAACAATCGCGGGTGCGGCCAGATACGCGCAAAGCCAAAATCGGCAACTGTTTCTGCTCTGGCTTGATGCTCACCCCGACTTTCATCGGCTGGACACGACAGACAGCGGTAACGTGCACGGAACACCCGTTGCATATGTCACCGGACAACCTGGTTTCGACGAGTATTTTCCGGCGCTGACAAATCCGCTTAAGCTGCAGAACATCTGCATGATGGGGATTAGATCGGTAGATTCGGCAGAGCAAAGGATGCTGATCGAAAAGGGTGTTGCTGTTTATGACATGCGGCGGATCGATGAACAGGGTGTTGTCCGTCCGCTCATGGATTTTCTTGAAAAGGTGAAGGCGGCCAACGGCATGTTGCATATTTCACTGGATGTGGACTTTCTCGAACCGTCAATTGCACCCGCTGTCGGCACGACCGTTCCAGGTGGTGCGACTTACCGGGAAGCACATTTGATCATGGAAATTCTGCATGAGAGCGGGCTTGCTACTTCGCTCGATTTGGTTGAGCTCAACCCCTTTCTGGATCATGCCGGCCGAACCGCCCATCTCATGGTAGACCTAACGGCAAGCCTGATGGGCAAGACTGTCATGGATCGCCCAACCAAGAGTTTCTGAACAATGGATCATGGAATAAACACCGTTCCCTTTGTCAGCGTCGAAAACATGATGCGGCTCGTGATTGAGCTGGGAATGGAAACGGCACTTTACGAATTAACCGAGTATATCGACGAGGACTTTCGCCGCTGGCCAAGCTTCGACAAGACGCCCCGTGTGGCATCGCATTCGACCGATGGTGTTATTGAACTGATGCCGACTTCCGATGGCATTGACTACGGGTTCAAATATGTGAATGGCCATCCAAAAAACATGAAGGACGGACTGCAAACGGTCACAGCCTTCGGTTTGTTGGCTGACGTAAACACGGGCTATCCCGTTCTTCTGACAGAAATGACCATACTAACGGCACTTCGTACTGCCGCTACATCTGCGCTCGCAACCAAGTTCCTAGCGCGCAAGGATAGTCGTACACTCGCGCTGATCGGCGCGGGCGCACAGTCGGAATTTCAGGCATTGGCACTAAAGACCGTTTGCGGGATCGACAGATTGCGTGTGTTTGACATCGATCCGGCAGCCAGCAGGAAGTGCATTGCCAACTTGTCCCAATCAGGCATGGAGATGAAAATCTGCAGTTCCGGGCATGAAGCGCTGGAAGGCGCCGACGTAGTTACAACATGCACCGCAGACAAACAGTATGCGACGATCTTGACCGACAATATGGTGGGTAATGGATTGCACATTAATGCCATTGGAGGTGACTGCCCCGGCAAGACGGAATTGCACAAGGATATATTGCTGCGTTCCGAGATTTTCGTGGAGTATCCGGAGCAGACCCGAATTGAAGGAGAGATACAACAGCTTGATGCCGAACATCCCGTCAAGGAACTGTGGGAGGTTATAACCGGTCGGACAACCGGCAGGGAGAACGACCGCCAGATTACACTGTTTGACGGAGTTGGTTTCGCTGTAGAGGATTTCTCGGCCCTGAGATGGCTGCGTGACAAGCTGAAGACAAGCTCGCGCTATGATCTGCTGGACATAATCGCTGATCCCGACGATCCGCGTGATCTGTTTGGAATGATACAGCGGGAAAAACTGCGAATGAAGAATTTGGACTGACCCCGGCATCGTCTGCTTGCTGTTAATCTGGGCGGCTGGCAAAAACGTTATTGGATGCCTATGTCAGTTGCATGTCGCTGAAAATTAACCGCACAAATATCTCCAACGCATACCGTTCAACGCGGATCTGGATCATCAGGAGAGTACCGATGGGTCTCAGAACACTGATCGGTCTGCTCTTGATAATTGGCGGGATATTCGGATTTCTACCGATACTGGGTTTCTGGATGATACCCCTCGGCGTGGCCGTAATTCTGATTGACTGGGCACAAATGCGCAGGTCAATCGAACGGCGGCGCAATAATGCAAAAAACCTGCAAACATAACGATATATGGCGCCGATCGACCGGCAATACTAATTGCCTTTATACATCAGGCATATGGTCGTTCACATTTTCTCTACGTAATTGTGAACAACAAATCTGCGATGTTACTTCAAACCGCCATAGTCACTGTTACCGTATGGTCTGGTCAGATCGAAACAGGTCTGGCCTCGACACCGAAGCGTCAGGCGCTTCAGGTAATAGGAAAAACGGACCTGATTGGGTCCTAGAAATGAAGGGTTATTATAATGCCAATGTCTACTTCTTCTAAAGTCATCGCAGCAATGATGGTTGCCGGTGGTCTTACCGCAGCAATGCCTGCAGGTGTTGCTCACGCATCATGTGCTGCAGCGGTTAATTGTTGCTGCGCGGCCAATAAGTGCCACGCTTGCTGCGCCGATAAGAAATAACCCACTTCTTTTACTTGACGATAAGACTACTGGCGGGCAGTCTCTGCCCGCCTTTTTGCTTTGAAGCCAGGCAATCAGGAAGCTGTCACGACCATGCAATCGCTGGACCCAGATGCGAACGAAATGAACGATAACAAGCCCGCTGAGAAGCAGTCATTCCCCTTTGAGACCTTGACCGATTTCGACATGGCTTCGGTTAGCGATCAGCAACTATCGCTTATGACCGAGGGCATAAGCGAGATGTTGGCAGTGCTCGGCGAAGCCGGCGAGCAAAACTATCACGTGCTTACAAACGTGCTGGCATCAAAGACAGACGAACCATTTACGCAATGGCAACATTATCCGCCTGGCGATGTTCAGGACCGCGAAAATGGCGCCATCTGGTTTTATCACGCCCACCAGGAGGATGAGCTGGCCCGTCCATGGGAGGAGCATGGTCACTTTCATCTGTTCCGCTATACCGAGTTGCTGCGCCCGGATGCAGAAGCAGTGGCGATGCCGGACGAATTCGATACGGAGAAGGGTGGGCTTTGCCATCTGGTGGCAGTATCATTCGGGATGGACGGACTGCCCATCCGCATCTTCACCACAAATCGCTGGGTCGCCGGCGAGTGGATGTATCCAGCCGACGACGTAATTGCCCTGCTCGACGGTTATCAGATCGAAGGCAAGCCGTATGAACTGACCACGCGCTGGCTCCAGGCGCTCTTGAAACTCTATCGACCGCAGATCGAATGGGCGCTGCGCGAGCGCGACCGCCGCCTGCCGGAAATGGCAGAGCGTTATGGCGATCGCTGGGGCGACGAGAAAACTGTCGAAGTCCTGTCTTCGGTGACATTCGACCTGGCAGCACAGATTTCTGCAATCGAAGCCGAAGCAATGCGGCGCAACGGCTAGGCCTGCCGGGAGCACAATGACGGAATGATGATCCAGAAAAGTCGGCTGATTGGTCAGGAGCTCAGGCGAACAAGAGCCGGGGGGTCTTGGCTTTCCAATCTTCAAATGCCTGGCCATATTTGATTGCCATCCATCGGTCTTCTGCCTCCGTTGCTATCAAGAACATTGCGATACCGGGCAAGATAATTGGCAAAGTCCAAACTGAGGCCGACAGGATAAACCACCCAATAAGAGCGGCGGAATTGGCCAGGTATTGCGGGTTTCTGGAATGGCGGTAGAGCCCCGTGGTTACCAGTCCCTCTGGGATACCGCTGGTATTACCCAAGCCCAATTGCCACATGCCGGTAGATACCACCACATTTGCTGCCAAGAGGATTGGCAGGCCAATGCCCCATCGTAGCCATACAGGCCAATCCAGGCCATTCCAGTCAGCCAGGCCGACGCTTGCTGCACCCCAGAACACGGCTGCTGTTGCCGGCCAGATCCCGATCTCGATGATCAGTGAACGGCGGGCGGGCGGCCAGAGACTGCGTTGCGGAAAGCAGATTGACCAGATTGCAACCAGGATAAGGAAGACCGCGCAGGTGATACCAATTATGAAGGCAGGCATATGAGCCAAATCAGGTGACCGGTTCTAGGGCGTCGGGTTTCAGCAGCTTTGTCTATGACGAAACGGACTGCTTCGTTTGTTCGCTTTACGGCTGTTTCGCGGTGCTGGATCAGCCATTTGACGGTTGGCCTGTCCAAAGGAAATTAAATTTGGACGGCGCTCAGACAACAGGATCAGATGCCGCTACCGAGGAACATGAATCTAACCAGAGCTTGTCAATTTCGGCGATTTCCTTCGGATCGAACGTTTCCATATGCTTCCAGTATTCGCCGCTTGCCACGAAATAATTCAATCGCTTTTCGTGTTCCAAAGCATCGTCAACCAGCCGTCGATCGACCTTCGCGACAGGCATTGTGCACTCAAGATCGTCCGAATTCGCCCGCGGAAAAATCAACCGGCTTTGGAACTTTTTGGAAAGATTGACACAGGCACAACCCTGCAAGGAAGCCAGCGCCATCAGCCTTGCTGACTTTGCCTCGAGGTCAGACAGGGTGACATCATCCCGTAAGGGGTCAGGCGTTCCGCTTCCATAGAAATGCGTGTTTGTCCCCTCATAAACCATGTCGCATCCAATATAAGCCATGATTTGAGGTTTCAGCGCATCAAGTGCCCAGTAGCCGGCGGTGAAGGCCATCGTACCGCCGGCATAGACAAATCCGCCATATCGGTTTTGTGCCGGTACGTAGTCGGCAGAGGTGCGGATCTTCTGACTGGCAGTGACTGTCTCTGGAAGGCGATCTTCGGGAAAATCATCCGGATGGAGCAGGTAGTCCCAATCCTCTCTGATCCGCCAGGCATTGTTGATTGCAACAATCAGCGATCCTCGCGGCCTTGGCCATGATGCCGCTTGCACGACATCAGGCGCGCTACCGATGATCAATACAGTCTTCATTTTGTAATCTGGAACTGCATCGCTCGTAACTGTTCTAGGATACGCCAACCAGCTTATGAAGTCTGGATACGGCGTTCGCGTTCAACCCGACGCCGTTGGCTAACTTGGCCAGGAAATTCCGCTCCGCGTCCGTATCGACCGAAATTGCCATCAGCGCGGCAGCATAGACCTGGATCCCGACTTCCTGATTTGGAATATCGCCGATCAGCCGATCCACATCCGCCGGGCGGTTCATTTCCTGCTCGACAAACGCCTTCACATCTTCACCGGCATTGTCCTCTTTCAATTCGCTGACCAGTCGCTGGACTTCATCATGCGAAATCTGGCCATCCGACTTGATGGCCTCGATCATTCCGCGCAGGCACAGTTCTGCAGTTTCGGGCGCAGCGATCTGCTTGACGTCATCGTCGGACAGCGAGGCAGACTGTTGGCTCTGGTTTTCCTGCCAGTCCCGCAGCGCCGACAAGGCAAGCGTTCCCAAAAGGGCCATTGCGCTGCCGCCCAAAGCACCTTTGGCAGCGCCGCCACCGCCACCAAGAATAGCGCCGGCGAGCGCACCGATTCCGCCAAGCTGACCCTTGTTCAGGCCTCCGACGCCGCTGTCCTGGCCAAGCATGGATCCAAGGCTGCCCAGCACATCTCCAATTCCGCCTGCGCCCGACTGGCTGGACTGACCTGCCAGCACATTCTTGAACAGGCTGCCCAGGTCCGGGCCGTTGGCCCCGCCAAGTCCGCTTTCGCCGACGGCGTGCTCAATTCTGGATCTTGTTTGTGGTGAAATGCCGTCTCGCAACAACTGACCTATAACGTCGCCGAAATTCATCTTCTTCTCCTCCTACGTGAAAGTTCAATACATATTGGTCTTCGTTGATGAATTCCAAGTGACGCACACGATCAATGCGCATCCGGTACGCCGCACAGACAGGCTATCGGCTCTGCGAGATCCTCCTGATGGGTGACATTCGGGAACCTGCCTGCCAGCTCATCCATTTTCTTCGCCAGCTTGATGTCCAGATCGGTGAGCCCACCAGCATCATGCGTCGTCAAGGTGACGTCGACTGTTCGATAGACATTCAACCATTCCGGATGATGGTTGGCCTTTTCACAATGAAGTGCGACCATCGACATCCATCCCCAGGCATCGACAAAATTGCCAAACACATACACCTTCCGAATCGCAATTCGCTCGGGAATGCCGCCCCAGCCGACCTTTCCAAGATCAGGCAGAATTTCATTTCGTTCGGTTTCGGAAAGTAATTCAGCCATTTTGTCTCCAATCCTGAGTATTATCGGCACGCCTATGAAGGCATATTGAAAATAGATGTAATTTTCTCCAGTCAGAATTCAACAATACATGCATGCGGTCGATGCCGACAGCTTATTGCATGTGAATGCTTGATGAAAATTCCGGGACCAGATATCCGCTTGAATAATCCAGTTGAAACATGGCATTATCCAACAGCATAACGGCTGCCAAGGCCCATGGAATCAGGCGCCATACACTATTCCTGAGAACATCTGATCTGCATTCCTAAATCCCTATAGTACATGGAAAAGTGAATTCTGGATGTCTTCGCCAATAATCCATCTGGACGTAAATGATCGGGACAGTGTTGCGCGCGGATTGAATTCCTACGCGAAAATCATCTCAGACCTTTATAGGCCCAGTGAGGAGAAGACCAGTTACACCTTGATTAGAAAGAACGTCTTCCCGACCAGAAACTTGTTGAGTTACAAGAATATTATCCGGAATATAGAAAATATAATCAGGCTAAAAATAGATTTTAATGTAACTGAGTTGGATTTTTATTGCGATAGCATAATAATTAAGAGCAATCTTCGAATTCAAAATTTGAACAGAACTAATGTTTCGGTGAAATTATATTCGCACAAGAAAAACAGGAGCCTGTCTGGCGAGGTTGAAGCAAGAAAAATCCTGAAGGAAAAAGTGCCGGGCATCAGACTCGCACCGGAACTCATCAACTATGATGAAGCTGACGCCGGATGGATCGTTGAGGAATATGTTGAATTGGCCTTGTTTCAACACTCAAAGATCAGGAAGCTCGTCAGGGATTTGCTGCCAAAACTATATGGCAATACCTGCTCTCAGGATCGGTTTGCAATCGAAGGGTTCCCATTCCTGCAAAACACGAGAAATACGAAAATCAAGGATCTTATCGAGACCTTTACCAGCAAGAACTATTCGCTCCCCCATGCCTACTGCCACGGCGACATGACGAAGTCGAATATTCTCAAGGATACCAAAGGAAACGTGCTGATCAGCGATTGGGAAAACGCCGGATATCGCCCGATTTTGACTGATCTTTCACGGTTATATTTGCATCACAAGGATGTACGCGACGAGATAATCAGCCTTCTCGATTCCTGTTCCGGACAGGACAGGAAATCCATTCCAAGCCGGCTTCAAATTGCAATTGGCCTGGAGGCATTCTTGAATGCGATTGCCGAAAACGCCGGCGGAAAATTGAGCAGAAAACAACGCAAGACCGATATGAGAGGACGGGTGTTGATTGAAGAACTATTGGGCCTTGAATCGGCACCTCACGCCGGGTGAACTGAGTGATAATGCGGAACATTCTTTCCTACAGCGCTAATCAGGTCGCCAGACATCTGGGTGATGACGCCACGATATGGATAAACCCCGGCAAGATTGTCCATCACGTCGGCAATATCAAAACCAGAAAAGCAAAACATGTCGGCAAGTTCTTGGAGCAATTGAACCTTATCAGCAAGGATTCAAAGAACTGCAACTTCTTCTACCGGAACAGATATGTCATTTCTGATGCGGACTTTGAGGTTCGAGATGTGATCGCAGAATCTGAAAAATATGCATTGGTGGAAGATTTTGTTTCCAATATCGAAAACTACGAAAATTCACGATGGTACGAGCAGATGTCGCAGGACCTGGCTGCCGGCAAGGTGGCGACCTACAAAAACCGACGGTTTGCAAGTGCTGAGGAGATCAAACGATTTTTCGAAACTTACCTGGTTCCGCTTGGCGTCAGCCTGGCTGACCAGGGCTATGATGAGACGCAGACGAAGGAAAAGTGCAAATGCTATGTGTCTGCTGACGGCGAAATCATGAAGGGTGAAAACGGTAGACACAGATTGGCATTTGCAAAGGCGCTCAAGCTCAATCGGTTTCCCCTGACGATTTTTGGCGTGCACGAGGACTGGTTTTCGAGCAATATCGGAACAGAAATGGATTTCTCTAAAATCAAGCAACAATATAAACTATTGGCAAGCCGATACGCCTAGCCACCAACATTTCAGCCATGAAAGCACTTTTCGTACTTCGCCATAACAATGATTTTGACTCCATGGCATCGGTGATTGATGGGTGGGTCCGGCTTTCTGGCGAACACCAGGCAATCATATATGTCACAAGTCCCGATCTCAGATGGCGAGGGGATTATCGCACCGCCATGCTTGAAGAGACCGGACGCGTGAGCTTTTTCGATTTCTGGGCCGTGGCCGGGCTCGGTGATGGCGGATATCTGGCAGAACGCTGGAGGGCAAACAAACCGGATGAACGCTTGACCAGAAGGATGCTGCATGTCGCGACCGAACTGCGTGCGGTGCCCGGTTTTTCGAGCAAGATGACAAAGTTTGTGGACGAACTATCGCCGGATATCATTGCATTTGATTCCATCCGGGTACGACCCCGCCGAAAATTGTTCGATTTTTTCGGCTATCAGGAAATTGTCACATGGAGCAAGAAAAACGCTTGTCCGCTAGTCTCGCTTCCGCATGGGCTACTGCTGTTTTCCTTTGAAGAGAAAGCAGAAAAGGACTGGACCAGCTATGATGCGATCTTTGTGGAGAGCGATCGCAAGAAAGCGATTTTTTCTGATAGCGTAGCCGACAAGGTGATTGTCAGCGGGTCTCCACGATACGATCCGGCCTGGGTCAAACGTATTGCCGACAGGCTTACTTCCGATGCGCCGAAAGCTGCCGCAAAGCGGGATAAGGTGAACATTGTTTTCTTCGCCACCAAGGAGGCGAGATATTTTAGGTTTCCGGATCTGCTTGTCTGGCTTTCCCATCTGGCCGAACATCCGGATGTGGAGCTCGTTGTACAGCCGCATCCACGGGGTCAAAGGCAAAGCGCTTTCAATTCCATTGCAATGCTGCCAAATGTTCGTATTGATCCGCGCACACCGGCAAGCAGCCTTATCGGCGATGCAGATATCGTATCCACACTGGTTTCTTCTGTGGTCGTCGAAGCGATTGTCCGTGAACGGGAAATCCTGTATCCGAAATTTATAACGGCAGCGGAAACACAATTTGATGAAGTCGGCGCATGTATTGCGCTGACTTCAATGGATGAGACCCTTTCTGCGATAGACAAATACCGGACAGGTTACCGCCTCTCTAGGAAAAACTATGACGAGTTCCTGCGGCGATTTGTTTACGGTAATGGCGATCCGCAGGTGATAAAACGTATCTGCGATAAAATGGGTATGCTGGCTGCGGGCGGGCACAGATCCGGGAATATAGCTTGATGTCCAAAATACCGTTCTTGCATATCGCCTGCTTTAAATGGGGCACAAGCTATCCATCGCGGGAAGTCAACATTCTCAGGGCGATGGTGGCACGAAATCTCACCATTCCGCATAAATTTCATTGCGTGACAGACAATCGCGAAGGCTTGGACGATTCGATCATCGCCCACGACTTGCCGAAGGGTGATGTCGCCGGTTTTAACAAGAAACTGTTCGCCTATTCGGGGAATTTTCTCGGATTGAACGGCGAATATGTCGTTTTGCTGGATATCGATCTTGTTATCGTCGGTTCTCTGGATTTCCTGGCCGAAGATCCGGAAAAGGACTATCTGGTTGTCGAAGACTTTAGAAGACCCGGACGAACCCACACGGCAGTTTTCAGGGTAAAGGTTGGGTCATGCAATCATGTTTGGGACAACTACATTGCGGATCCGATTGCGTCCGACAATATCCGCCCGGAAAGAGCCGACCGGGACCAGTTTTGGGTTGAGTACCAGATTGAAAATCTGGAATTCTTTCCAAAAGACAAGATTGTATCGTTCAAATATCACTGCAATCCGGAAGCGCCGCGGCTGTTTGGCAAAACCGGTGCAAGGCTCGGTCTGACACTTTCCCATTTTGGTGAAGCGCGCCCGCCCGAGGACGCGTCGATTGTATCGTTCCATGGGGTGCCATTGCCTCGTGACGTGAACGGTAAGCGCTATCTGCACTATCGGCGAGCGCCATTCGTATCCGAACATTGGCGTGAATAAATCAGGCTATTTCTGCACGCACTTCTGACCGCTGCTGGCAGTTCCTGTTACACTTACCGTTCCGAACCTTCGCTCGGATCTTTTTCCAGAATTCGTTCTGCCGCGCCGTCAAGATCGTCGAACTGGCCAGTCTTCAGACTCCAGATAAACGCGATCAGGCCAAGGGCGCCAAGGCCAAGTGCAACAGGGATCAAGATAAGCAGATTATTCATGGTAATTTGCTCATTCAGCCGGTCCGGCAAATTCCGGTATGCCGGCTCCTTCACGATGCGGTTCGTTCTTCAAAGCAGGATTTCGGCTACCCAGATTAAGCCGCATCGAATTGGCTACCACCACAATGGAGGATGCCGACATGGCGAGTGCGGCCACCAGCGGTGTCACAAACCCGCCGGCCGCCAGGGGAACGGCAATGCAATTATAGGCAATCGCCAATCCGAAATTTTGCCGTACCAGCAGGGAAGCGCGTTTCGCGATGTCGACTGCGACCGGAACCGCAATGAGGCTTTCACGCGTAAAGACAAAATCAGCCGCCAGCCGGCCGACATCACTGGCAGATGATGGTGCCATGGAAACATGGCTGGCCATCAAAGCCGGAGCGTCATTTAGCCCGTCGCCAGCCATCAGGACATGGTGGCCCTGGTCTGACAACGCTTCCAGGCGGTCGATTTTCTCTCTTGGGGTTTGACCATGCCGTGCGGTTTCAATACCAGCCAGTTTGGCAATCCGATCAACCGCATCCGCGCTGTCCCCCGAAAGAACTTCGGTTTCAAGCCCGCTTGCTTTCAGCGTTTTTACCGCTTCCTTCGTACCGGGCCGGAGGGTCTCGGCCAGTTCGATCGGAGTTGGATTACTACCCTCCAGGCAAAATGCCAGACCGCTGCCTTGGCTTGCGGGAATAGATCCATCAGGCAGGTCGCCTGGATCCGCAAGCGCCTGCACCCATTCAGATCGGCCAAGCCGTGCCATGCGACCATCGGTCTTGCCCTCGATACCAAAGCCCGGAAGTTCCTTGATCTCGGTCAGCACGGCATTCCCATTTCCAGCAAGGTTCCTCACAGCGGTCGAAGCCGGGTGACTGGAATGAGAGGCAAGTGCGACCGCAATCGACCGTTCCCAGTCATCATCGAATGCGGCATGTTCGACGACAGGCTCACCAGTCGTCAGCGTACCGGTCTTGTCGAAAACGACATGATCGGCCTGCGACAGTCTCTCTATCGCGGAACCGTCCTTCATCAATATGCCATTCTCGAACAGTCTCGCAGCACCAATGACATGGACGACCGGCACGGCAAGTCCAAGCGCACAGGGGCAGGTCACGATTAGGACCGCGATCGCCACATAAAGCGACAATTGCCAATCACCGCCCGTATAGACCAACCAGCCAAGAAAGGCCGCTAGCGCAATGATGTGTACGGCAGGCGCATAGATCTGCGCCATGCGATCGGCGATCCGTATATATTCGCTACGTCCGTTTTCAGCCGCTTCCATCATCTGCATGACATTGGCCAGGAAGGAAGCATCCGCCCGCTTGGTCACTTCAATTTCAATCGGGCCTGTCAGGTTCACCGTACCGGCCTCGACCTCGGTACCTTCATCAACTGAAACGGAATCGCTCTCGCCGGTGACAAGCGACCGGTCAAATTCGCTGCTGCCACGGACGATCCGTCCATCTACGGGCACAGTCTCGCCCGGCAATACGCGCAAGGTCATGCCCGGCTCGATTTCCGCCAGCGGCAGATAGTTGAGCTTGCCGTCCTTGCCGACCTGCACGCCTCCCTTGGCGCCCAGCTGACCGAGCCGGACCACCGCGTTTCTTGCCCGGTCGCGCATCATGTGATCGAGATACCGCCCGATAAGCAGGAAAAACAACAGCGTCACGGATGCATCGAAATATACGGCCTCGCCGCCTTGCAACGACTCAAAGACACTCATGGCAAAAGCCAGTATAACAGCCAAAGAGATCGGGACATCCATGTTCAGCCTTCCCGCTGACAGCGCACGATAGGCAGAACTGAAAAATGGCTGTCCGGCAAAATAGATCGCCGGTGCCGCGATGACACCGGAAAGCAGATGGAACAAATCCCGGGTTTCTGCGTCGGCCCCGGACCAGACAGAAACCGAAAGCAGCATGATATTGGCCGCCGCAAAGCCGGCAACGGCCATGGCCAGTAGAAGTTGTCTACTGGTCTGGTCGTCACTTTTTGCCGCGGCATCCAGGTCAAACGGTATGTGTTCGAAGCCCAGATCGCTCAAGGCCTGATCGATGGTTACGGCATTCCCGCCATCTTTCCGCCAGGTTACCGACACGCGTTTGAGGCTCAGATTTGCCCGAACATGATCCACAAATTCCAGTTCGGAAAGGCCGCGTTCGATCTTGGAGATACAGCCGGCGCAATGCATGGAAGGAACGGTAAAATCGGTTTGCAGTTTACCGTCGCCATCATCGCGGGAGGCGGCAATCAAGCGTTCCTCTTCTATGCTCAAATTGTCCGGTCTAATAATGCCGGTCTGATTGGCCGAGCCTTTTGCGATTGTTTCACAACAACTCATTGCAACCGGCCTTCTCCCGCATGGGAAACATACATGCGCGCATCCAGCCGATACGCCTCATCTGCCTTGTTGCCGCTTATGTCGAGCTTCCACAGACCCGGTTCCAGATTTGCCTGTGCGTTCCACAGGCCGTTTCCTGCATATTCGAAAACCAGGGCATGGTCATTGATTTCAGTTGCCGGTCGGCCTGCAACTGCATTCATTTCATCGAGCAGCACCGGTTCGCCGTTTTGGTCAACAAGCTTCACGCTGAGGAGATTTTCGCGATAGGCAACGGCTGATTTCCAACCGCGTTCATTCTGTTCGCGCGCGGCGGCAAGCTCGTCATTGAAATGCTGGCTGGCAACATAGCTGTTGGGAACAACCAGGCCGGTCCAGCTGTTTGAAGCAAACCAGGCCATGGTGAAATTGACCGCGATGATCATCCCGAAAAATGCCACCATGATAGCCAGCATGTGACGGCCGGTGAACTTGCCTTGCGGGCTGGACAGCAATTCATTCTCACTTTTCATTGCCGATATCCTCTGGCGCTTCGAAGCGGACGCTCTCGGTTGTTGTCTCCTCGCCACCGACCTCCGTCACGTCAATCTCGAAATCCGTGTGTTGTGTAGACAGGTTTTCGCGCGGAACGCTGATGAATACTTTGACATTTCGCAACTGA
Organism: Salaquimonas sp.; assembly: GCA_028289365.1. GTDB lineage: Bacteria > Pseudomonadota > Alphaproteobacteria > Rhizobiales > Rhizobiaceae > BOKV01. Next base: position 45,812 of record JANQQM010000013.1, read on the forward strand.
TCCGGATCGACGTCAATATCAAAGGATGTTCCCAAATCCTCATCTGATCCGGAAATTTTGGCATTGGCACCGGGCAGGCCGTTGATCTCGATTTTGAATGTCCTGGGATCGGTGATCATGTTCAGGATCTTCACTTGGTAGCCGTTTCGGATCGAGCCGTCGGACAGAACTGTAAACACTGGATTTCTGTCGGGCAGAATATTGACTTCCAGCCTGCTCCTGGTTGCCAGAACGACGAGCATGGCGATCCCGATCAATGCGTAGATGGCGGTGTAAAGCACTGTTCGTGGTCGAATGAAGGAACGCAAATTCGTGTGCTTGATGGCGCTGACAAAACCGGAACCGTCGCGCACATTTGAAGGCTTGATTTTGCTGTCATCAAAGACCTGGTCGCCATCCCGGTCGATAAGCCTTGCACCTGAAACTTCCATATTGGAGTTGTATTCGGCCAGCGTCGCATAGGAAATCAGGCCACGTTCCAGGCCGATCTTGTCCATCACCCCATCGCAGGCATCGATGCACAAAGCGCAGGTAATGCATTCGAGCTGTTGGCCATCCCGTATATCGATCCCCATCGGACATACGGCAACACAGGCATTGCAATCCACGCAGTCGCCAACGGGTTTCCCGGCAGCCTTCATGCGCTTGGCATGCCGCGAGCGCGGCTCGCCGCGCCAGTCATTATAGGTCACCGTCAGGGAATTCTCATCCAGCATCGCGGCCTGAATCCGCGGCCATGGGCACATATAGGTGCAGACCTGCTCGCGCATCAACCCGCCGAAAATATAGGTCGTGGCGGTAAGGATCGCGACCGTCGAATAGGCAATAAACGGCGCCTGCCCAGTGAACAGGTTCACAAACAGTGTCGGCGCATCGGCAAAATAGAAAATCCAGGCACCACCGGTAGCAACCCCAATCAATAACCAGACGGTGTGTTTCGACACTTTCTTGCGGATCTTGGAAAAATCCCAGGGCTGCTTGTCCAGCTTGATCCTGGCATTACGGTCGCCCTCGAAAAACCGTTCCACGACCAGATAAAGATCAACCCAGACGGTTTGCGGACAGGTATACCCGCACCAGGCCCGGCCAACGGTGGAGGTCACCAGAAACAGGCCGATCCCGGCCATGACAAGCATGCCGGCCACATAGAAGAACTCCTGTGGCCAGATCTCGATGAAGAAGAAATAGAAGCGCCGGTTCGCCATATCCACCAGCACCGCCTGATCTGGCGCGTTCGGACCACGATCCCAGCGGAGTAACGGCGTCAGATAATAGATTCCGAGCGTAATCGCCATGATCCACCATTTGAGCTGGCGGAACCGGCCCGTCGCCCGCTTGGGGTGGATTTTCTTCCGCGCGGCATAAAGCTCCCGATTGGCTTTTGCGTTCACCGCTTCGGCGTCGAAGTTTTCGACTTCCGGCGGTTTGGCGTCACGCGAAATTGTTTGCTCGGACATCGCAGATTTCCTTTACTGCGTTTCCAATATAACCGGGGCGGTCAACTTGCGTTGACATGGGTCAACCCCGTTCCTGCGGGCGCTTCTGCGTCCGAATTATTGGTGCGGCCATCTTCGCATAAAAACCGGCAAAAAAGCCATAAAAATTGAGCCGGCCCGCAATTCAGGCGGACCGGCTGATATCACTTTTGTGTAATTGAGGTCACCAGCACTACTGACCGCCGCCCAGACCATGCACATACAAGGTAAGCTGTTTCACCCCGGCTTCACCCAGACGCTCTCCCCAAGGCGGCATCACGCCAAGCTGCGGCTTGTGAATCTGTGCCAGGATGGTTTCCCGGTCATTGCCATACATCGAGATGGCATCCGTCAGGTTCGGCGCACCGAATTCGATGTCCCCGGTACCGTCCTCGGCATGACAGGCAGAACAATTGTCGGCATAGACCGTCTCGCCCGCAACCGCCAGTTCGGCATCATGGTCCTGGCCGGAGATCTTCAGCACATATTCGGTAACCTGCCCGATCTCGTCGCGTTCGAGGATTTCGTCCGCACCAAAGGCCGGCATGTCGGAGAAGCGGGCATCATCATCCTCGTCATTGCGAACACCGTGATTGATGGTCAGGTAGATGTTTTCCAGATCGCCGCCCCACAACCATGCATCATCGTTCAGATTGGGGTAGCCACCGCCACCGGCCGCACCCGAACCATGACACTGAGTGCAATAGACCTTGAACAGCGAATTGCCGCCGGCAATCGCAAACCGGTAGAGATTGTCATCAGCCTTGATCGTTTCCAGATCCTCACTTTCAATCCGTGCAAACCGCTCCGCTCGGGCCTGGTTGGCAAATGCAATCTCCTCCTTCAGGGCAGCACGGTTTGTCTGCCCTGATATGCCCATGGTCGAACCCTCGATCAACGGAATGGATGGATAGTAGATCATGTATCCGATTGACCAGATCACGGTCGCGTAGAAGGTCCACAGCCACCATCTGGGCAGCGGGTTGTTCAGTTCCTTGATGCCATCCCAGGAATGGCCGGTAGTCTCAACGCCACTGACGGCATCAATATCTTTCTCAGACATTATCTTTGTCCTCTTCGAGGGGGATTTTGGCAACTTCATCGGCGATCTTCTTGGAACCGGGCCGGTACACATAGACGATCACGGCGATGAAGACGATAAACAGGTACAGGAGGCCCCAGCTATCGGCGAATTGACGGAAGGTGTTGTAATCCATGATGAATTCCTTCCCTAGCGTAGGTTCTCATTGGCCTTGTAGGCTTCAAGGTCAACAAGGGTTCCCAACATTTGGAGATAGGCCACCAGCGCGTCCATCTCGGTTAATTCGCCCGGATTGCCGTCGAAATCCCGTATGCTTATCTTCGCATAGCGTTCTTCCAGGCCGGACGTGTCGGCATCCGGATCGGCCTGTGCCCTGAGATCAGCCGCTGCATTGGCGATCATTTCCTCGCTATAGGGAACGCCGACCATCGCATTGGCTACCAGATGACCTTCAATGTCGTTGGCATCGAGCGGCGTTCTCGCCAGGAAGGAGTAGGGCGGCATGATCGATTCCGGCACCACGGCTTTTGGCCAGATTAGGTGCTGGACATGCCACTCATCCGAGTAGCGACCACCCACACGGGCCAGATCCGGCCCGGTACGCTTTGAACCCCACTGGAACGGGTGATCATACATGCTTTCGGCAGCCAGGCTGTAATGGCCGTACCGTTCGACTTCGTCGCGGAACGGACGGATCATCTGGCTATGACAATTATAGCAGCCCTCGCGGATATAGATGTTGCGCCCCGCGAGTTCGAGCGGTGTGTAGGGACGCATGCCCTCTACCTTCTCGATCGTGTTCTTCAGATAGAACAGTGGAGCGATTTCCACGATGCCACCGATCAGGACAACCACCAGCGAGCAGACGAAAAGCAGTGACAGGTTCTTTTCAAGAGATGCGTGTTTTTTGAGTAATGACATCTTGCTTCCCCTTTACTCAGCCGGAACCGGTCCGGTTGAAGTCGCGCCATAGGCGGCTTCGTCCCTGACCCGGCCACGAATGGTCATCCAGACATTGTAAGCCATGACAAATGCGCCAAGCAGATAGAGCAGACCTCCAAACACCCGCATGACATATTCCGGATGGATGGCTGACACCGTCTCGATGAACGAGTTGACGAGGAAGCCCTCGGAATCGAACTCCCGCCACATCAGACCCTGGACGATACCGGCAACCCACATCACCGCTGCGTAAATCACGATACCCAGTGTGGCGAGCCACAGATGCCAGTTGACCAGCCGTAGCGAATATAGCCGCTCGCGGTTCCACAATTTCGGAACCAGATAGTAGACCGCGGCAAAGGAGATCATTCCAACCCAGCCAAGTGCACCGGAATGCACATGACCGATGGTCCAGTCGGTATAGTGCGACAATGAGTTAACCGACTTGATCGACATCATCGGGCCTTCAAATGTGGACATGCCGTAGAAGGCAAGCGCCAGTACCATCATCCTGAGAATAGGATCGGTTCTGAGCTTGTCCCATGCGCCCGAAAGCGTCATCAGACCGTTAATCATTCCGCCCCAGCTAGGCATCCACAACATGATGGAGAACACCATGCCAAGGGTCTGCGCCCAATCGGGAAGTGCGGTATAATGCAGATGGTGCGGTCCCGCCCAAATATAGAGGAAGATCAGCGACCAGAAGTGGACGATCGAAAGCCGGTAGGAATAGATCGGCCGGTTGGCTTGTTTCGGCACGAAGTAGTACATCATGCCCAGGAAACCTGCCGTCAGGAAGAAACCGACCGCATTATGCCCGTACCACCATTGAGTAAGCGCATCCTGAACACCGGCAAACAGCGAATAGCTCTTTACGCCGAGCAACGAGACTGGCATCGCCAGATTGTTGACCAGATGCAGCATCGCAACGGTAATGATGAAGGATAGATAGAACCAGTTGGCCACATAGATATGCGGCTCTTTACGCTTGACGATCGTTCCCATGAAAACAATCAGATAAGCGACCCAGACAACCGTAATCCAGATATCGACATACCATTCAGGTTCTGCATATTCGCGAGACTGGGTAATACCGAGAAGGTAGCCTGTAGCCGCCATCGCAATGAAAAGCTGGTAACCCCAGAAAACGAACCAGGCCAGATTTCCGCCAAACAGGCGCGCTCTTGTTGTCCGCTGGACAACGTAGAAACTCGTGGCAAGCAGTGCATTGCCGCCAAATGCGAAGATGACCGCCGAAGTATGCAATGGCCGCATGCGCCCGAAATTGAACCAGGGCTCGATGTTGAGTTCCGGCCAGGCAAGCTGGCAGGCAATCACAACGCCGACGAGAAAGCCGACAATTCCCCAGAACACGGTCGCAATTACGCCATATCTGACAACGCCATCCATGTAGAAGCTTTCTTCGGACTGCGCTGCTTCAGCCTGGGGCGTGACATGCACGTTTCTGAGCAGCACCAGCGTACCGCCGGCCAAAAGCGCGAACAATATCCACATATGCGTCTGGAACAGGCTGTCCTGTGCAAATGCTGCGCCGAGCAGCGCCAGAAAAGCGGCCAATCCCACCAATATGGCCTCCGTCATGTATTTCATTACGATTCCTTTCGGTTTCGATATTCGCCGGCGAACTTGCTTCAAAACCCGCGAAGCGCCCAATTAAAGCAAAATGATTGCCGCTGTTTGACAACAAAGACTTTACTGCGCCTTGACCTGAATCAAGGAGAAAAACTGATCATCGGGCCATTTTGTCTTGATTGCAATTTCAGAATTGGAGCCATGGCAACATGCAGCAACAGACCAGTTCGCGATAAGGCCATATTAGGTAATGATATCAAGTTTGGGCAAATCGATATCTCCGCAGACTCGCGCTGACCTCGCGAAGCTGGCAGAGCGCCTGACCTGGCACATTTCGATGCAATCCAGCCTCTGCGGCAGGTTGGAGGATTTTGCCGATACCCTTCCGGCCAGCGTTGAGGCCCGCGAATGTGTGCTACTCGCCCGCTGCATCCTGCCGGTGCTCAAGCGGGCGCATCGCTTCGAGGAAAAAACCCTGTATCCGGCGCTTCGCGCTGCTTTCGTCAATGACAAGGAAATCGATCAGACCATAGAAAGGCTGCGTTTTGAGCACTGGGAGGATGAAAGTTTTGCCGATGAACTGGGCGATCGGCTGAAGGAACTGATCGCAAACCCGGAAAAATGCAATGTCGAATCGCTCGCCTACATGCTGCGCGGGTTTTTCGAGGGTCTGCGGCGTCATATCGCGTTCGAACGTGAACATCTGTTGCCACTGTTGGTCAGCGAGGCGTCATGAAGAAACTGGTCCCTGAAGAAATTTTGGCGAAATATGGCAGTGCTGTTCCGCGCTATACCAGCTATCCGACTGCACCACATTTCAGCGAGGGCGCGGGGCGGCCAATACTTGAAACTGCATTGGCAGGTCTTACCGGCGAGGATCGGATCTCGGTCTATATCCACATTCCCTTTTGCGATCGGCTTTGCTGGTTCTGCGGTTGCCACACCCGGCACACACTGAAATACAGCCCCGTTGAAGCCTATATTTCGACATTGCTCGACGAAATCGAGCTTGTTGGTCAAGGCCTTCAGGCAAAACCGGTTCTTGGCCAATTGCATCTGGGTGGCGGGTCGCCAAGCATGGTTCACAGTGCTGACTTCGAGCGTATTTCGCAGGTATTGCGGAAAAATTTCGCATTTGCACCCGATTCCGAAATCAGCGTCGAAATCGATCCGAGCGATGTCAATGAAGACACGCTGGAGGGGCTACAGAAGCTGGGCATGACCCGGGCCAGCATCGGCGTCCAGGATTTTGACCCGCAAGTGCAGGCAGCCATAAATCGCCCGCAAACCTTTGAACAAACCCGCGATGTCGTAACCGCACTACGTGAACTTGGCGTCCAGTCGCTAAACATTGACGCGCTCTATGGTCTGCCATTGCAAACCGCAGAACGGCTCGATCAGACAATAGACAAGGTGGTCAGTCTGTCGCCGGACCGCGTAGCATTGTTTGGCTATGCCCATATTCCGTGGATAAAGAAACACCAGCGTCTCATTAATGATGCGGATTTGCCGGACACATCCGAGCGCTTCTTTCAGGAACGTGAAGCAAGCGAGCAATTGGCGGGCGCGGGGTATCTGGAGATCGGCATTGATCATTTCGCATTACCGGACGACCAACTTGCAGAGGCGTCCCGTACCGGTACGCTGCGGAGGAACTTTCAGGGATACACAACAGACAATTGTAAAATTCTGCTGGGCCTTGGAGCCTCGTCGATTGGTAAGACTGACGCAGGCTATGTGCAAAATATTGTTCCGACTGGGCAGTATACTACTTGCGTAAAATCCGGCGAATTGCCGGCAAATCGCGGACTGGTCCTTACTGAAGATGACAAGATCCGTGCCCACATTATCGAAAGGCTGATGTGCGATTTCCATTTCTCGTTTGCCGACCTCGACAACCGTTTTGGAAAATCATCATCGGCCTATATCGACCAGGCAAAGAAATTGGCCGCGTCAAATACGGATGATCTTTGCGGGGCTGATGAAGATTTGTTTTATGTGAAACAGGCAGCAAGACCCTTTACGCGAATCGTGGCAAGCCAGTTTGATGCCTATCTGCCCCAGTCGCAGTTCAGATATTCTAAAGCCGTTTGAACTTTAACTCTCCGCTTCACACGCATTGCTCAGCTTATGCAGATGCGGGACGATTACGGTTCGGTTGTTCTCGATCTCGATGATCCCAGCTTTGCGCAGTTTTGTCAGCTGGCGGCTGACGGTTTCGATGGTCAGCCCGAGAAAGTCTGCGATATCGGCCCGCTTCAGCGGAAGCTCAAACCGGATGGGTCCGGAAGAAGCCTCTCGTTCCGGGTCGATGTTTTCAGAGATCATGTACAAAAAGCTTGCGACCTTTTCCGAAGCGGTTTTCCTGCCCAGGGTCAGCATCCATTCGCGCGCCTCGTCCAATTCCTTGAGGCTTTGTTCATATAATCTATGCTCCATTTCCGGTGATTGCCGGATGATTTCCTCAAGCACTGACTTTGGAAAGGAACAGACCCTTACATTGGTGGCTGCTTCCGCGCTGAGATCTGATTGCTGCTTGAACGGTCTGCCGAGAAAATCCGGCGCAAACTGCAGGCCCACAATCTGCTGACGACCGTCAGCCATCAGTTTGGTCAATTTAACAACACCGCTGAGAATATTCGAATACCGGTCGATATCATTGCCGTTTGCGAATAGTTCATGCTCTTTTTCAACCACCGACTTTGTCGTGTGTTTGCTCAGATAAACCAGCTGATCGGCAGAAAGCGCACCGCATATTCCCTTGTGACGTGCTTCGCACGACTTGCAAATCATCGGGACGTCCGAGTTGTGGATATCCATGCGTTCTTCTGATTCAAAGGCATTCATCGAGATTTATCCAATCACAGCGGTCCATCATGATAATGCAGAACATCAATCAAACCGCAATTCCTCATCAGAAATTTCCAATGAGCGAGTTTGGTGTATTTCATCCCCGGTATTCAGTCTATAACAGCTTTGATCAAGCCAGCTCTTGGGTATGTTCGTGCCCTCGATAACACATACATTCACGGAGATTAATATGGAACTTTCGGCCAATCTGTTCAAAGAGAAGCTGGTTGCCGGTGAATTGCAGATCGGTTTGTGGAGCAATCTAGCCTGTACGACCTCGGCCGAAGTCATCGCGGCAAGCGGCTACGACTGGGTCATGCTCGACATGGAGCACGGACCAAACGAGCTGGTATCGGTCATTGCCCAGGCCCAGGTGCTGGCAGCCAGCCAGTCTGCCGTTCTGGTCAGACCGCCCTGGAATGATTTTGTGTTGATCAAGCGCCTGCTGGATGCAGGCATGAGGTCCTTGCTGGTACCTTTTGTTCAGAACGCTGAGGAAGCTGCCGCCGCAGTCCGGGCGGTCCGTTATCCACCGGACGGCATACGGGGCGTTGGCGGCACGACACGGGCGACTTCTTATGGCCGGGTGCGCGAATATACCGCAAGGGCAAATGCCGAAATTTGTCTTTTAGTACAGGTAGAAACGGCAGACGCTCTGGAAAAACTGGAGGAAATTGCCTCGGTTGACGGCATTGACGGCGTATTCGTCGGTCCGGCCGATCTAGCCGCTTCGCTGGGATATTTAGGCAATTTTAACGCCGAACCCGTGCAATCCGCAATCAAGTCTACAGCCGAACGGCTGAACAAGGTTGGCGTGACCGCTGGAATTATCTCTGGCGATCCGGCACAGGCACAGCAATATATCGACTGGGGGTATCGGTTTGTCGGTATCGGAACCGATTCTGGATTGCTGGCAAAAAGCGCTGACGCCTTGTTGGCGCGCTTCCGGTGAGATCGGCGGATTTTGCAGAATTGAAAAATTTTACCAATTGATAAAAATTTTTGTTCGCGTTACGATTTTGCTCTGAAATCCGATTTCGTCCTTTGGCGTTGTCCTGATTATGAAAAGGGGAGAGGCATATGGGGCATAACGGCGACAAACCGGGCATTGCAGGCTCCAGGCTCGAAGCAGAACAATACCTGGAGAATTTCGCCGACCTGCATCCACCGCTCGACGCGCACGAGGCTGCGGTGGAAGCTGACCGTTGTTACTTCTGTTATGACGCGCCCTGCACAAATGCGTGTCCGACCGAAATCGATATTCCGATGTTCATCCGCCACATATCAACCGGCAATCCGCTCGGCTCGGCAAAGACGATCTTTGACCAGAACATTATGGGTGGCACCTGCGCGCGCGTTTGTCCGACCGAAACCTTGTGCGAAGAAGTCTGTGTTCGTGAAATCGCTGAAGGAAAACCGGTAAAAATCGGCTTGTTGCAACGCTATGCCACCGACACGGCCATGGCAGAGAATGTTCAGTTCTATGAGCGCGCTGAATCTACTGGAAAGAAGATTGCAATTGTCGGAGCCGGTCCGGCCGGCTTGGCTTGCGCCCATCGCCTGGCAATTCACGGTCACGACAGCACGGTTTTTGAAGCCCGCAGCAAGGGCGGCGGACTTAACGAATTCGGGATCGCCGCCTACAAGACCGTGGATGACTTTGCACAACACGAAGTGGATTACGTGACCGCAATTGGTGGCATCGAGATAAAATATGACAATGAGCTTGGTCGTGACGTAAATCTGTCCGGCCTTCTCGAAATTCATGATGCTGTTTTCCTGGGCGTAGGACTTGATGGCGTCAATCGGCTCGGCCTTGATGATGAGGATGCATTAGGTGTTGCCGATGCGGTCGACTGGATTGCCGATCTGCGCCAGAGCAAGGATCTGTCGAAGGTTCCGGTCGGAAATCGCGTTGTTGTCATTGGCGGCGGCATGACCGCGATCGATGCAGCAGTCCAGGCAAAGGCTCTCGGGGCCGCGGAGGTGACGATCTGTTATCGCGGTCCGGTCGAGCGAATGAAGGCATCCGGTTACGAGCAGGAAATTGCTAAGAATCGGGGCGTGATAATTCGCTATGAGATGCAGCCAGAGGAAATCATCGTGGAGGACGGTCAGGCAATTGCCATGGTCTTCGACCGTCAAGGTTCGAAGACCCGCATTGATTGCGATCAGATTTTCAAGGCGATTGGTCAGGAATTTATGCCCGCTGCGCTGAACGGCTCCGCAGTGGCCCCGGAGCTGGAACATGGGCGCATAAAGGTCGATGCTGATGGCGCGACATCGATAGACGGGCTCTGGGCAGGTGGCGATTGCGTCAATGCCGGCGATGATCTGACGGTAACCGCGGTTGCCCAGGGGCGGGATGCCGCCGAGGCGATCCACAAATTCTTGAGCAAATGACATGGGCAAAGAGGGTTGATTATAGACCGCACACGCTGCTGAGACGGAATTCGGGACAGATTTCCCTGAGGAGAAGCAAATGGCCGACATTAGAAACGATTTTCTGGGTATAAAATCACCAAATCCATTCTGGCTTGCTTCGGCACCTCCAACCGACAAGGCCTATAATGTCGAGCGCGCCTTCAAGGCCGGCTGGGGCGGCGTTGTATGGAAAACGCTCGGCGAGGATGGACCACCAATCGTCAACGTCAATGGCCCGCGCTACGGCGCGATCTGGGGCCCGGACAGAAGGCTGATCGGCCTCAACAATATCGAATTGATTACCGACCGTGACCTTCATGTGAATCTGCGCGAAATCAAGCAGATCAAGCAGGATTGGCCGGACCGGGCCGTGGTCGTTTCGCTCATGGTCCCTTGCGAGGAGCAGGCCTGGAACACCATCCTGCCATTGGTGGAGGAGACCGGTGCAGACGGTATCGAATTAAACTTCGGCTGTCCGCACGGAATGAGCGAACGCGGCATGGGTTCGGCGGTTGGCCAGGTGCCGGAATATATCGAGATGGTGACACGCTGGTGCAAGGCGGCGACCCGCATGCCGGTGATCGTCAAGCTGACACCTAATA
>JANQQM010000014.1 GCA_028289365.1 Salaquimonas sp.
ATGCGCTTCGACGTACAATTTGCGATACCGCGGACACAGGGAAAGCCGATGGAATGATCCCCGCCGATTATGATCGGCAATGCGCCGGAAGATGCAACATGGCTGACCGCCCGGGTAATCTGGTCGAATGTCTTCTCGATATTGGCCGGAATGGTGAAGACATCACCCACATCGCAAAGGGTCATTTGCTCGCGCAGATCAACGCCCATCTCGTAGTTATAGGGGGTATAAAGTGCGGAAATCTTGCGCACACCCTGCGGTCCGAACCGTGTGCCCGGCCTGTAGGTTGTACCGCCGTCAAACGGGACACCGATGATTGCTGCATCGTACAGACCAACCTTGGTGACGTCTTCGACATAGGGTGCTTTCAGAAATGTATTGATGCCGGCATAATGCGGTAGTTCACCCCGCGCAAAGGTCGGAATTGATTTGTCGGTGAGTGAATCCGAGCCGGTCAAGCCCATCCGCAAGGCCCATTGCCGTTCCTTGTTCCATGCAGCAGAGGGGAGCTCAGCCTCCTTTTCCACCGCCTTCCAGCCGCGCATATTGAGCTTGTCAAAATCCGGGTGATGTTGATGACTGGGTATGGACCGCGTGGCCATGCCGGCCTTGCGCGATATGCGCGCGGGTGAGGTTGAGAAAAGATCGGTCATGTTTGGATATCCTCAGAATGTGAATCTTTTGGAGCGGTAAACAGCTCGGAAGCGGTCGGCGCATTTTCTTTCAAATTTCGGGTGAGCGGCAGGTCGTAGGTGACTGTGGCACCGAACCTCTCCGGTGCATGCGGATCATGGCGGATCTTGTCGAATACCAGCATTCTGGTCCCCAGTTTGAATGCTTCGTTTATATCGTGTGTGACCATAAAGATAGTCATGCCGAGCTCTTCCCATAGCTGGTCCAGCAGTTCATGCATGTCGGCCCGGATACCTGGATCCAGCGCACCAAAAGGCTCGTCCAGAAGCAGGATCTTCGGCTTTTTCAGCAAGGCCTGCGCGATGGCAAGACGCTGCTGCATGCCACCCGAAAGCTGCGAAGGATATCGCTTGCGCGCCGGAGAAAGGCCGATCTTTTCAAGTGTTGGTTCAATCGATTCCAGTGCCTGTTTACGAGATGATCCGAAGAGCTTGCCGGTCGCCGGCGCAGCCTCGAATTCCGCTGCAAGCAGCAAATTGTCCTCCACCGTCAAATGCGAAAAAACCGAGTAGCGCTGAAAAACAATACCACGATCCGGCGTAGGTTCCGGCGGTAACGGGTTGCCATCGATCAGGATTTCACCGCTGGTCGGCAGTTCCTGCGAAAGCAGCATTCGTAGAAATGTGGACTTGCCGCATCCCGACGCACCGACGATCGTACAAAATGTATTGGGTGCGATTTCCAGGTTCACCCGTTCCAGGACCAGCATATCTGCGTAGGATTTGGAGACATTCCGGACAACTACATGAGGCGGAGTCTCTTTGGCGGGCGCACTCAAATGCTCTCTCCGTCGAGATGCGACCACGGAAAGGCACGGCGCGAGAGTATCAGCAGTAAGCGGTCGATAACGAAAGCCAGTAGCGTTATCCAGATCACATAGGGAAGGATAACGTCCATGGCGAGATAACGGCGGACCAAGAAGATGCGGTAGCCAAGGCCGGTGGTAGATGCAATTGCCTCGGCAGAAATCAGGAATATCCATGCCGGCACGAGTGCCAGGCGCATGGAATTGATCAGGCCCGGCAAGGTCTGCGGCAGAACCAGACGGGTCAGCATTTGCCAAACGCTGGCACCCAGTGTTTCCGCTTTTATGATCATTTCGCGAGGAATGTTCATGACGTTCTGGGCAGTCGAGCGGATCATGACCGGCGCGGTGCCAACGACAATCAGCGCAACCTTGGCCGCTTCACCTAAGCCGAAAACAATGAACAGGATCGGCAGGATTGTGATCGGCGGGATCAAGGAAAAAGTTGCGACAAACGGCGCAAACGTCGACCGGACGTGCGGTATGAAACCGATCAGCAATCCGATGGTAAGCGCGAGCGAGGTGGCAATCGCCATGCCCATGCCGAGCCGCGCCAGGCTGTCCCAGGTATCCAGCCACAGGAGATAGTTTCCTGACCGCTTGTCGGCTTCAAACGCCATGCGCCAGAAGGAAGCTCCCATGCTTTGCAGAGAGGGCAGCAATTTGTCGGCCGGATTGGCGGCGAGCCTGTAATGGCTGGCAATTGCATAGGTCACGATCACCGCGATGAAGGGGATCATCGCCAGATAGATCGAGGTTATGCGCGAGGGCTTACGATTGATAATACGCATGGCGTTAATTCTGATTCAGGGAACGGGCGCGGCCGGGAAAAGCACCCGGCAGCTTCCTTATCAGGCCACAGGGATCAGGCCTAAAGTGCTCCGTCAGCAGCCATTTGCATGTAGGCGGTATCAAATCGCAGTTTCACATTGTTTGTATCGCCATAGACGGAACCGTCGGGAAAGGCGACGCCAACGAATTCGGGGCTGGGCGCGCCTTCGCCAAGGATTCCCTTGTCAAACAGGAATTCGGCCACAAACTGCATGGTCTTGGGCAGGTCTACAGATTTGGCGAAGGTAGCCGCCTCTGCCGGCGTGTAGAACATTTTGGTCGTTGCCAATTGTGCCTTGTACCCGGCCAGGTCGGTTCCCGAAGCCTCTGCCATGGCCGTCAGCGCCTCTTCATCACCTGCTGCCATGAGATCCATGACCTCATACCACGCTCCGGTGAGCGCCTTGCCGAAATCCGGATTGTCGGCAAGCGTTTCGGTATTGACCATCATGATGTCGACGATCTCACCGGGGATCTTTGCGGAATCGAAGACCGAGGTTGAGCCCGGTGTTGCTGCAATTTCCGAAAGGAGCGGATTCCAGGTCACGACTGCGGTTACATCGTCTGTCGCATAGGCAGCGATCATGTCCGCGTCAGAGGTGTTGACCACCGTCACATCCTTTTCGCTTAGGCCGACACTTTCGAGACCGCGCGCCAGCAGGTAGTGGGAGACCGAAAGCTCGACCAAATTGACGTTCTGGCCCTTGATGGCGTCGAGCGCGGCTCCGTCTTTCAGGACAATCCCGTCATTGCCGTTGGAGTAGTCGCCGATGATGAGTGCGGTCGTATCCACACCTCCGCCGGCAGGAATAGACAAGGCGTCCATATTGGTCATGGAGCAAGCATCATACTCGCCTGCAGTGTACTGGTTGATGGATTCGACATAGTCGTTGATCTGAACGATCTCGACGTCGATTTCATATTTTTCCGCCCATTTGTCCATGATGCCCGAGGTCTCCAGATAGCCCCATGGCATCCAGCCGACATAGATCGACCAGCAAACCTTGAAGTCGGTCTTTTCTGCAGCCTCGACCTGGGTGGTTCCGGCAATGGAAGCGGCCATTATCGCGAAGCTTGCCAATGCGGCGGTCGTAAATTTCTTTAAGGTCATGCTCTCACCTTTCCCTGTTCGGCCATAGCCGGTTAAAGAAGGGTCTGAGCGCGCATCCGGGAGAGGTTTGCGCGCGCAAACCGGTGCAGTTGTCTCCCGGGATTTTGTCCCGCCGTGTATCCCGGATATTTCCCGGGGCGGCACCTCTCGGACCAGCGTCTTTCGGGAGCAGTGAAAGACCGGAACCCTAGGTGCCCGCTGCACAGTGAAGTAAACGCAAGACACATGCCAAGATGTTAAATTATTGAATAATAATACTTATTTTATAAACGCACAGTTTGCAGGAGGAATATCTGATTAATTATTAGGCATTATCGTCAGTTTGCACAATATATGGTCGTATTTTGGAGGATCAGCCGACAAAGCCCCTGCAGGGATGCAGGCAAGGACCTTGCCGGCCGGGAGTAATGGCCATCATCCCCTGGGACGACGACCATTCGGGACGCAGGCAACAATATTCGCCTGGGTAGAGCGGCACATTCCCGACACCTGGCCACCGCGTGGCGGGCTGAACGGGCAGGAATGTCCGACTGACTTGGACGAACAGGCTGCCACCGCAAACTGTGGAGGCCCCTTGCGCCT
>JANQQM010000039.1 GCA_028289365.1 Salaquimonas sp.
GGCGAATTCCGGAGGAACCGTTGCACAAGAAACGATTGTGGCGCCAGGTCGCAGTTTTCCGGCTAAATCGTTTTCGCCGAACAGAACGTCCTCCGTCTGAGCTGCGTTTAGAACAACGATAACTACAACATCAAGACCGTTTGAGACTTCCTCCAAAGCCCCTTCTGCCCCACCTTCGCTGCGAAATTTCTCCTCCTGTGCGGGGACGACATCATATCCGTAGGTCTCATGACCGGCACGGAGGATCGACCGGGCAACACCGTACCCCATGGAGCCTAGACCAATCACAGCAGTTTTCTGCGGCATTTTTAAATCCTTATCAGGTTTCGCCAAAGAAACTTCAGAGCGGTGGATCAATGAAAGTCAGATCAACAAATTCACTCGTTTTTTCTTTCCATTGTCCACTCAATCTGAGGTATCTCGACTTTGGGAGAAGGCGGCCAGCCGTCTCCACGCTGGGAATTCAGACTTCTGTGCGGCGCCCAGCGGTAAACCTTGTCGGGATAACCAACAAGCTTACCGTCTTGCAGCCAATTCAGATCGGATCCATAGAGTTCCGATATGAGTGTCGCTTGCAAAAGATTCAGCGTTTCGCCATGAGCGGGATCTCCGGAAAGATCAGTCAATTCCCGGGGATCACTTTGCAGATCAAACAGCTGAAAATGGTTGCCGACGGGATAATAGATAAGCTTGTATTGGGAGTTGCGGACCATCCGGGTGGCATGATCGTCTTCGCCGCACTCGCCATAAATGTAATCGTGGCCGGCATCACCGATCATTGAAATTCCATCAACCGTATCCGGCGCTTCTATGTCACAGAGATCCAGGAGGGTCGGCATAACATCGGCAAAGCTGACCAGCCTGTCATCGACAATACCTTCCGGTACACGTGGATTGCCCTTATTGGGCATCATTATCATGGGAATATTGGTCGAACTTTCGTAAAAATTGCGCTTGGCGACCATATTATGATTGCCGAGCATATCTCCATGGTCGCTGGTGAAAAGAATAATCGTATCATCGAGCAAACCTTCCAGGCGCAAGGTCCCTATCAGGTAGCGAATCTGATGATCTATCTGAGTACAAAGAGCATAGAAGGCGCGCTTCGCTTCTTTCAGTTGCGGTTTGGAGTAAAGATTTGTGCGACTTAGAAGCGCCGACAGCGCAAAGGGGAGATTATCCGGATTGCTGGCCCAATCACCGGCATAGGGATCATCGATGTCCACCTTATCGTATAGATCCATGTAGGACTGAGGTGGAACGAGAGGCGGATGTGGATGACGAAAACCGAGATACCAGAAGGCCGGTTTGTTGGGATCGCGTCGTTTTATCACCCGGGCCATGTTGCGACCCGCCCAGGCCGTCGCATGGTGTTCTTCCGCCAGGTGCCAGGGGCGCCAGTGATACTGGTTGTTGGACATGCCGTGATCAAATTGCCGCCCAGCCAGACCCTGGTCGCCAAGATAAATGTCATAGTCATCTATTGTTCCCCATTGCGGTCGCCCCTCATCGTCAAGCAAAACGCTATCAAATCCGATCCGATCTCTCTGGGGATGCACATGGAGTTTCCCGACAGCGTCAGCCTGGTAACCTGCATCTCTAAAAGCCTGGGCAAGTGTCGTAACTTCCGGCATGGGTAACTGATCATTGAAAATACGGTCACCGTGGGACCGGGGTGACTGGCCGGTCATGAGGGTGCGACGTGCGGGAATGCATACGGGACACTCGGAATAGGCGTTTGTGTAACGGACGCCACAGGAGGCTATTTCATTGAGACCAGGGGTTAGTATCGATGGATTTCCAGCAAATCCAAGATGTTCCGCGGCCCAGTGGTCGGCGCATATCAGTAAGACATTAGGTTGGGTTTTGGTCATTGCACCATGTCCCTTGTTCTCCCTCTAACCGTCGATGTTTCAGGATCAATTCCGACAACATTGTATGAACCGGAAGTTCAAAACAATGCTGCCGGAGAGATTCGCGCGTTTTCGTAGGAAGGAGAAAAACGCACGAATGTAAAAATCATCTTTTTGAAGCCCTGTCGGTCAGTATTACGGGTTTGTGCTCCTTGCTTGCCTGATCCTATTTTATCGCGTTCCGGTAAATTCGCTAGATCGTTCCCTGCAATCAGGGGACCTCTATTGCCCGCGGCAAGAGTTCATTGACCAGATAATCTTTGGCCGCTTCATGGGTTAAAAAATCCGGTGGAGGAAAACTTGCTTTCATGTCCCAACCATCACCTGTAGCGGCCATTTGTGCTTCGATTTGCGCGTCGAACTGATCCATCAAAGCTACATGTTCGGGACTGTCTACAAGATTGTTCAGCTCATGAGGATCGTTGTTCTGATCGAACAGAAACTTGCGCCGGTTTGGCTGTCGGACATAGAGCCAGTCCTTTGTCCTGATGCCGCGCTCCGGGACTGGCGTGAATTCTCCCCAGGCACCGTCATCCATCCGGAAGGTTTGGTAGAAAACCGTGTCGCGCCCGATGGTTTGGCCGGAAAAGGCAGCACGGTAGCTTTGCCCGTGGGCCTGACTGAACGGTTGAGCGCCTGCAATTTCCAGAAGTGTTACCGGTGTGTCCACGCCGACATCAACCATTACCTCTGACCGTTGGCCTGCCTGAACACTTTGGGGATGGCGAATAATCAGAGGCACCTGCATCGCCGCGCGATAACCCTGCGGTTTGTACCCGCAATAATATCCATGCTCTCCCAGCATGTCGCCGTGATCGGCAAAGAAGATAACCATTGTGTCATCAGATAGGCCGAGCTTATCCAGATGCCCAAGGATCCGCCCGACATTATGGTCGAGGTTCGAGATCATCGCATAGTATTCTGCGATAAAGGTGCGTTGTTCGGCTTCCGTTTCGGGTTCCAGCTGCTTTTTGGTACCATGGCTTACACGCGAACGCAGCGCGGCTTTCATATTGCCGTTGCAATCTGTCTCAACGCGTTGTGTTTGAATGCGCACCTGCTCTTGCGGATTTAATGTGCCGACTGGCAAGGGAACTTCGGCCGGATCGTACATTTTGCGCCAATGCTCCGGCATTTCATTGGGATGATGCGGTGGACCATAAGAGATATAACCCAGGAAAGGTTTATCCGGGTCGGCCTGATCCAGAAACTCTAGCAGATGGTCGGTCTGATAGTCAGGCTCGTATCGCTTGCAGCGATAGGGTTGGTCATTGTCTCGGAAAAAGATACCGTCGAGGTACGAATGTCCGCGGTTGAATCCCACAAACTTGTCGAAGCCAAAGCGTCGATCAGGTGGAACGAAACCAGGTTTGGGACCGCCTTCGAGATGCCACTTGCCGACATAAAAGGTTTGATAACCAGCTTCCGTCATGCGTTCTCCCAGAAACTCCTGATCCCCCCGCAATGGAAAGTGGTTCTGGTACATGCCGTGTCCCTGGGCATATTTTCCGGTCATCATCGAGGCCCGAAAAGGACAGCAGAGCGGGTAAGAGGCGAAAGCATTGTCAAACACCATTCCTTCGTCTGCCATCCGTTGCAGATGCGGGGTCTTTACCACCGTATTGCCTGCCGGTGACATGCAGTCATAGCGCATCTGATCGGCATAGATAAGAAGGATATTAGGTCGCTTGCTCATTGTTCAGATCCTTCAGAGGGCTTGATATTGCGGATGATTTGGAAGCCGAGAACGGCTAGCGCGATGCCAATGAACGCGAGCGCTATCGGTTTTTCCAGGTAGATCAGGATTCCGTCATTGGACAGAACCAGCGATTGGCGGAACCGGAATTCCGCTTCTTTCGCCAGCACAAAAGCGATCAGGAATGCCGCTGTAGAATACCCACCTTTGCGCATCAGATAACCGAAGAAACCTGCCACGCACATCACAAAGACATCGAACAGGTTGGTACGCGCCGCGTAGGCCGATACAAAGCAGGTCAAGAAGATATAGGGGAATAGAATTTTGGTTGGGATCTGGGCGATCAGACGTCCAATCAGTCCAGCTCCGAAAAAACCAATCAGGAAGTAGGTCACAATACCCAGAAGGCCCGCCGCAAAAAAGCCAAAGACGATTGTTCGAGACGCTTCGTCATTGAAAATGCCAGGTCCGACCTGGATACCGTGGATCAGGAAGACACCGAGTATGATCGCGGCAATGGTCGATCCCGGAATGCCGAGAGCCAGCAGCGGAATCATCGAGGGACCGGAGACAGCATTATTGGCAGCCTCAGGCGCAGCCACCCCCTCAATCGCGCCTTCCCCAAAAGCCTCCGGGTTTTTGGAACGGGCCTTTTCCTGCCCATAGGCAGCAAATGCTGCGACGGATGAACCGAGCCCGGGCAGGATACCAATCAGTGATCCGATCACCGACGAGCGGCCAATTGCCGGCAATATTCGCTTGAACTCCGGCAGGGTTATGCGGTCGCCACCTGGAACCAGCTTGCCAAAGACCGAAAGCGGGCTCGTCGAATTGGCCTGGCTCTCCAACTGGATCAGCACTTCGGCCACCACAAACATTCCAATAAGAAGCGGTACCAGATGGAGACCCGCATTTAAGTCAAACACACCGAAGCTCAGGCGGATCGTGCCCTCCATCGCATCCGGACCTATCATCGCCACGACGATGCCCGCGCCCGTTGCGATCAAACCTTTAATGATTGAGGAGCCGATCACGGTAGAAATCACAAGGAAAGCGGCAAGGTAGACAGCGAAATATTCGGTCGGGCCGAATTCCTCGGTTAGGCTGGCGATC
>JANQQM010000044.1 GCA_028289365.1 Salaquimonas sp.
TTTTCAGGGACGCCGGAGGTTCACTGTCCTCGGGAACAAAAAAGTCGGGAAACAGGTCAACTTCCGGATCCATGCGGTATTGTTCAAAGTCCGTTACCCCATTCTCCGCGAGAAACGTGTCATCAATGCAGAAATTGCCGGTAAATTCTCTAGCCGGTTTTGAAACTATGAGATGCGCGGCATCGGCGACGATGTCCGGTTTGCGGCTGGCGCGCATCATCTGATCATTGCCGACGACAAACTGGATCGCCGCCGTGGCGATTGTCGTACGCGGCCAGAGCGCGTTGACGCCAATTCCGAATTTGCGGAATTCCGCAGCCATACCCAGTACACACAAGCTCATACCCATTTTAGAGATGGTGTACGCCACGTGACCGGCAAACCAGGTCGGATTGGCCTCAACGGGTGGAGAAATCATCAGGATGTGCGGATTGTCCGATGCTTTCAGATGCGGCAGGCAGTATTTGGAAACCATGTAAGTACCGCGGGTATTGACCTGGTGCATGAGATCGAACCGGCGCATTTCCGTTGCTTCGGTATCGGTCAGTTGAATGGCACTGGCATTGTTGACGCAAATATCCAAGCCTCCGAACTGATCTACGGTGCGGCTCACGGCGGCGGCCACCTGGTCTTCGTCGCGAACATCGACCACCAGGGGCAGGGCTTTGCCGCCGGCCTTTTCGATTTCTTCTGCAGCGGTGTGGATCGTGCCCGGCAGTTTCGGATGCGGATCGCTGGTTTTTGCGGCAATGGCGACGTTGGCTCCATCGCGCGCAGCACGCAAGCCGATGGCCAGGCCAATACCCCGGCTGGCACCGGTGATGAATAAGGTTTTTCCGGACAGTTCACCCATTTCCCGATTTTTCCTTCTACTAACCCTTCTAACGGCTTTTCATTTAGAACCGTTGTCTCCAGCCCTTCGGGACCGAACCAGTATTTCGATCAAGCCGAGTCACGGACGAGTTCTCCGCCTTGTTCGCCAAGAACAACTTCCGATCCTTCGGTAATTTTCTGAGCAAGACCCTTTGAATCCGGAAGAAGGTGCTCGGCAAAATAGCGGGCGAGATGAACCAGATCCTGATCACCATTTCCCTCTTCCCGCGTCGCATTCAGCGCGCCCCGGGCCATGAGAACACCGCCCGAGGTGAGTCCGAAGAGACGCAGATACGGTGTCGCGGCCACAAGCGCCAGATCAGTCGAGTTCGAAAGTTTATCAAGCATCCAGTGAGTAACGGTCTCCAGAATCTCCAGGGCGTCGCCGAGATTAGTACCCATACTGCCGAATTCCGGCCGGTTCGTGGTCTTGACCTCATCAATAATCTGCTCAAGCTCGGACAGAAATTCCTTCACAGCCCGACCCTGTTCCAGGGGCAGCTTGCGCACCGCGAGATCAATGGCCTGTATACCGTTCGTACCCTCGTATATCGGCGCGATACGAGCATCCCGCAGAAGCTGAGCCGCTCCTGTTTCCTCCATATAACCCATACCCCCGTGCACCTGAATATTGTCTGACGCCACCTCGACCCCGATGTCTGTACTAAAGGCCTTGGCGACCGGCGTAAGCAAGCTGGCTTTGTGGGCCGCCGCCTGTCTCGCAAGGGAATCATCGGCATATCGGGAATGGTCGAGAGCCGTGGCCGTGACGTAGCAAATGGCGCGCGCGGCGGCCGTCTTTGCGCGCATGGTCAGCAAGGTGCGGCGGATATCCGGGTGGTTGACGATGGGCACCATCTCCTGTGCACCGGGATCTCCGGACTGGCCCTGGCGTCGTTCATTTGCATAGGATATAGCCTGCTGGGTGGCGCGCTCGGCTATCGCCACGCCCTGGATGCCGACGGCCAGCCGCGCTTCATTCATCATCGTGAACATGGCCTGCAGACCGCGGTTTTCCTCACCGACCAGCCAGCCGACCGCGCCATCTTTCTCGCCAAAATTCAGAACACATGTGGGACTGGCATGGATACCGAGCTTGTGTTCGAGTTTGGAACACACCACGTCGTTCCGCTGCCCCGGATTGCCGTCCTCATCCACCAGAAACTTGGGCGCCAGAAACAGGGATATGCCGCGCGTCCCTGCCGGAGCGTCAGGCGTGCGCGCCAGCACCATGTGAATGATGTTTTCGGTGAGCGAATGCTCGCCATAACTG
>JANQQM010000059.1 GCA_028289365.1 Salaquimonas sp.
GGCGAAGGCTCGGTTCGGTTGCTGCAATTGCAGCGCGCCGGAAAGCAGGCAGCGGATGCTGCAGCCTTCCTGCGTGGCAATCCGGTTGCTTCCGGCTCGGTGCTGGCTTGATGCCTCGTTACAAGCTCACCATAGAATATGATGGAACAGCGTTTTATGGCTGGCAGCGCCAATCCGATTTCATCTCCATTCAGCAGGCACTCGAAGAAGCAATTGAGGAATTCAGCCGTCAAAGGGTCACTGTATTTGGCGCTGGTCGAACGGATACCGGCGTTCACGCGCTTGCCCAGGTCGCACATATCGATCTTGAAAAGAACTGGGAACCCGGCAGGATTGTCGAGGCTTCAAACGGTATATTGAAATTCCGCGAGCACAAAATCGCGGTGCTTGATTGTGAATTGGTATCCGACGAATTTGACGCCCGGTTTTCGGCAAAGCGCCGCAATTACCGCTATCGGATTGTCAATCGTCAGGCACCCCTGGCGATAGATTATTGCCGCGCGTGGTGGGTACGAAGGCCCCTCGATGTCGACGCAATGCACGCCGCCGCACAATGCCTGGTCGGCCATCATGATTTCACGACCTTTCGCTCGATCAACTGCCAGGCAAAATCGCCAATGAAAACGCTCGACCTGCTTGATATAAGACGGGTTGGCCGGGAGGAGATCGAAATCCTCGCCTCTTCACGCTCATTTCTGCACAATCAGGTTCGTTCAATGGTCGGGTCGCTGAAACTGGTCGGCGACGGAAAATGGCACAAATCCGACCTTGAAAATGCCAGAGATGCGCTGGACCGGAAAGCATGCGGACCCGTTGCGCCAGCCTGCGGTCTCTATCTCGTGAACGCCGAATACTGATCCGATTACCTGTGTGGTACCGTATTAGGCGGGTGGAAAAGGAATTCTAGCCTCATGCTCGATACGACTACCATCGGGACAGCGAAATTCGTGCAGTCTCTGCCGGAGCCGGAAGCTTTTGCCGCAGCCATGTCGGGCGGCGGCCATGTTGCCTTGCCTGATGACTGGTATATCGCTCTGACCGATGTTGTTCGCTCCCGCGATCTTATTGCAGACGGCAGATACAAGGCGGTCAACATGGCAGGCGTTGCCATGATATCAGCCGTCATGAATGCGCTTGAAAGTCAGGAAATTCCGTTCATCTTCGGCGGAGACGGCGCTGCGGTCACGATTGCGCCCGACGCAGTGGACACGGTGCGCGATGTACTGGCTAAGCTGATAACCTTTGCTGCAGAAGAACTTGATCTGGAGCTGCGGGCATCGCTCATTCCGGTCAGAGACATAAGGAAGGACGGTTTTGATGTTCAGTTAAAGCAGGTGCGCTTGTCTGACGCCGTGAACAATTTTGCCTTTACCGGCGGCGGCTTGTCCCATGCCGAAGCACTGATGAAAGAGGGACGTTATCGGGTTGAACCGGCGCCCGCCGGTTCCTTTCCCGATCTGACCGGCCTTTCCTGTCGCTGGACGCCTGTGCGTTCCGACCAGGGCAAGGTCGTTTCGATCATCGTCGAGCCGGGAACTGACATCGATCCGCAAACATTCTCAAAGGCTGTCGACTTCCTGCTGGAATTCGAATCCGACGGAAGTTCGTCGGCAAATCCTATCCCGGTAGACGGTCCGAATGTTGGATGGCCGGCTTCCGGAATGGATCTGGAAACACGCACTTCGAAACAGGGTGGCAGCTATGCCTGGGCACGATTGAAATTGATCTCGGAAACGGCTTTTGCCTGGATCCTGTTCAAATCATCGATTTCTATTGGCGGCTTCGATCCCGATCATTACCGGCGCTACACATCGTTGAATACCGACTTCCGAAAGGTTCAGGACGGATTGCGCATGACGGTTTCGCTAGGTCCTGAACAATTGACCGATATTGAAAATCGCCTCGAGGCGCTTCGAAAGGAAGGCAAGGTTAGATATGGCATTTGCGTCCAGGACAGCGCCATGCTGACCTGTTACGTACCATCGGTCACGCAGGACGATCACATGCATTTTCTCGATGGTGCAGGCGGTGGCTACGCTGAAGCGGCCTCAAATATGCAATAAGAATTACCAGAGCGTTTTCTGTGCCCGGTCCATCCATTCATCATCGTAAACCTGCCCGCCCACATCATTATTGCTGACTTCGGCGAGAATTTCTCCTGCGCTTGGCAGGCCGGCAGTCTCGACATGGCTTGCACTATCCCAGATCCTTGAGCGCAGGATTGCCCGAGCGCATTGGAAGTAGACAGCGTTTGTCCGAATGACGATAACCGAGCGCGGTGCTTTCCCGTTTACGCCGAAACTGTCACTGAGTTCATCGTCGACTGCAATCTGGGCCTCTCCGTTCACCCTCAGGCAATTTCCGTGGCCAGGTATCAGAAACATCAAGGCAATCCTGGGGTCGCGAACGATGTTCACAAGTGAATCGACCCGATTATTCCCCCGCCTGTCCGGCATCATCAGCGTGTTTTCATCATGGACGCGGACGAAGCCCGGCATGTCTCCCCTCGGCGAACAGTCCAGCCCTTCCGGACCGACAGTCGCCAAACCGCAAAAGGGTGACGCCTCGATATAGGCGCGATATTGCGGCGTTATGTGCCTGGTTTCCTTCACAATGGAGGTCTTCGAGGGCGAGCCGTATATCTCGCGCAATTCCTCGACAGTGTTGATGAACTCCATAACCGAATTTCTCCTATTCGAACCATTTCTCAAGGAAAGCCAGATAGATCAAGGTCAGGGTCTCAAGATCCTCGATTGCAACACGTTCGTCTGTTTGATGCATGGTCTGCCCAACCAGGCCGAAATCCACCACGGGACAGTAATCCTTGATAAACCGCGCATCCGAAGTTCCGCCCCCGGTCGACAATTCCGGCTGACGGCCGGTAACCGATTTAACCGCACCGCTTAATGTATCGATCAGTCTCTCGTCCCTTGTCAGGAAGACCGGGCTGACGCGGCCGACCCATTCAATCTCGAATTTGACGGGATCATCATGGCGGTGGCGGATCCTGGACAGGCTCGCACCCTCATTTAGGCGGCGCTCGATTTCCCGCTTCACATCCTCACCATCCCACAGATCGTTGAAACGGATATTGAACGCTGCTGTGGCTGTTGCCGGAATGACATTCGTCGCTTCATTACCAACATCAAACGAGGTGATCTCGATGTTTGACTGCTCGAAGTTATCGCTGCCTTCATCGAAGGCTGGAAGAAGCAGACAATCCAGCAAATCGGCAAGCCCATGCACCGGATTGTCCGCCAGATGCGGATAGGCCGAATGCCCCTGGACGCCGTGGACGATAATTTTGCCGGAAAGCGAACCGCGCCGCCCGATCTTGATGGCGTCACCCATGGTTGACGGATTGGTCGGCTCGCCGACAATGGCGCCATCCCATTTTTCGCCGCGTTCTGCCGCCCATTCGAGCAGCTTGCTGGTGCCGTTGATCGAGGGCCCTTCCTCATCACCCGTAATCAGGAACGAGACCGAACCGGCAGGATTGCCGTTTGCTTCGATATAGCGCGCCAGCGCCGCCACGAAGGCAGCGATCCCGCCTTTCATGTCCACTGCGCCGCGGCCGTACAATACGCCATCATCGATCACGCCCGAAAAGGGGTCGTATTTCCAATTGCTAATCTCGCCTGGCGGCACGACATCGACATGGCCGGCAAACATTAGATGCGGACCGTTAGTACCGATCCGCGCATAGAGATTATCGACATCATCGGTGCCAGCCTGACTGAAGATCTGCCGGTCTACCGACATGCCCAGCGTGTTCAACTGGTTCTCGAGCGCATCCAGCACACCGGTCGCATCCGGCGTGACGGAAGCAAAGCGGATCAGGTGCTGCAGGATCTGGACTGAGTCGGTGTGGTTCATCGTTTCGGTTTATGGCCGACGGCGAGGATGGTCAATCGTCAAATATGTCATGGCGTGGAATTGACGCCGACTGCAAGCTTGTCGGCTGGCCGGATCAGCATGATCTTTTGCCAGATCTTGCGGGACAGATTGGTGCCAAGGCTTTCGATATCATTTACTGCATCAACCACGACTGAATCATTGACCGATTGCGCATAGAGTGCTGCAAGCTTACCCGTGATCGAAAGCATTTCAGAACAATAATCCAGATACCGGGTAAGCTGCGCCGGTCCGAAACTGCGCTTCGGAGAATTCGCTGTCGGCGGAAGACCTGAAGCAATTGCCGCCGGGTCCTTGGTCAGTTGATGCATGTCGATGATGTGGATCATCGAACGCAGGCTGTGCAGACCGGAAAAAACCGCGTGGCGTTTGAACCGCTCTTCAAGGCGCAACAACATGAACAGGCCGAGGCCACCCAGCACAACTGTGTTGATCAAGGATTCGATCTCCTGCACGAAATCGAGCGAAATCGCGTCAATTTGCCGGAATGGCAGCAGTGTCCCGACAAAGCCGAATGTCACGGATCCGGCCAGAATGACAAGAATGATCACCACGCGCAGCCACCAGACCGGCTGGTTGAGCCGTGCCGCATCGCTGGCGGTGTCTCCAGCCAGCGAAACCAGTTCACCCGCAACCTGGTGAAGACCGCTATCGGGAAATCGTTCACCAATACGCTTCTCCAGCTTTTGGGCAGTGCTGAGTATCTTGTCTGGATCGAGCCGTCGATATTGCATGACCCGATAATGCCAGACGGGAGTTTCGAAAAGGTTTCGCTACCTATTTCGGTTTTGGATCAGATGGCGGGCCAAAGGGCGGCGGCCCATAGGTATTGGTTTGCGGAGAGGAAGGCATAATCATCAATATAATCAACATGATGAAGTTAACTGTCGGGATCAGCATGCACACCGCCAGAATCCCCGGAAATCCAAGATCATGAAGCCGTTTGACCGTCATCGCGATTGTCGAAACGAGTGAGGCGACACCCAGCGCAAGCAGCACCAGCCCCCAAAATACAGTTGAACCGTCGCGCCCTTCGACAGCGACGATACGGGCGATCACGAAGGCAAACAGCGATAACATGAACAATTGGCCAAGAATGAAGGATTGCCGTGCAATCCGGCCGTGTAGCCCGAACAATACCCACGTGACCGTGGGTTTTTGCTGATGGTCCGCCATTTGGGTGCTAATCCCTGAGCAGTTCGTTGATCCCGGTTTTCGATCGCGTCCGTTCGTCCACCGTTTTCACGATCACCGCACAATATAGACCCGGTCCGGGGTCGCCATTGGGCATTGTCTTGCCGGGCAGGGTTCCGGCGACCACGACCGAATAGGGCGGCACCTCGCCATAGCTGATCTCTCCGGTGGCACGATTGACGATCTTGGTCGACTGGCCAATATAAACGCCCATTCCCAGTACCGAACCTTCCCGGATGATGCAGCCTTCGACCACTTCCGATCGCGCACCGATAAAGCAATTGTCCTCAATAATCGTCGGACCCGCCTGCATTGGTTCCAGAACGCCGCCAATCCCGACACCGCCGGACAGATGCACATGTTTGCCGATCTGCGCACAGGAACCGACCGTGGCCCAGCCATCCACCATCGTACCTTCATCGACATAGGCGCCCAGATTGACAAAGGAAGGCATCAGGACGACGTTCTTGCCGATAAAGGCCGATTGTCGCACGAACGATCCTGGCACCGCCCGAAAGCCGGCTTCCCGGAACCGGTTGGCGCCCCAGTTGTCAAACTTCGATGGCACCTTGTCCCACCAGGTCGCATTACCTGGCCCGCCACCGATGATGTCCATGTCATTCAGCCTGAACGACAGGAGCACGGCTTTTTTCAGCCATTGATTGACAACCCATTCTCCATTGTCCTTGCGTTCGGCAACGCGGGCCGTACCGCTATCGAGCAGATTCAGGGCTTCCTCAATGGCCTCACGGACTTCACCGGTGGTCGCAGTCGAGATCGAATCGCGGTTTTCAAATGCGGTGTCGATCGTTTTTTCAAGCGCCAACAAGTCGCTCTTGGCCATTTGTTTACTCCTGCCTGTCAATGATGGGGTAAATGGATCAAAATCGGGCGGAACCTATTGCAAGTTAGACTGGGAATCAAACCCGAATGTTGCATCAAACGCTCGTTCCTGCATCCTGCAATCCGGACGGGGATTTATGAAAGGGAAACAGATTATGGCTGAAGCACAACGCAAGGGTTGGAAGTCGCTGGTACGCTCGCGCGATGATATCGAAAAAACCCATCATATACCCCGAACACCCCAGACCGAGGCGCCTGCCTACCGTCTTGCATTCGATGACAAGGAATTCCTGTGCCGGGAAGAACTGCGCCCCGTCAGGTTGCAGCTGGAACTGCTGAAGGTCGAGATGATGATGCAGGAACGCGGCATTCAGTCCACAGTGGTCATGTTTGGCGGCGCCCGCATCCCCGAACCGGGCCATGATGCCTGGGCTGCAAAAAATGAGACCCAGCGCAAGAACCTCGAAGCAAATGCAATCTACTATGATGAAGCCCGCCAGTTTGCCCAGCTCGTCTCCGAATATTCTGCGACAACCTATAACCGCGAGCTGGTTGTCGTGACCGGCGGCGGTCCCGGCGTGATGGAGGCAGGAAACCGCGGTGCTGATGAAGTCGGTGCGCCGTCAATCGGACTGAACATCGTCCTGCCGCATGAACAGGCGCCGAATGAATATGTAACGCCCGGTCTCTGCTTCAACTTCCACTACTTCGCCATCCGCAAGATGCATTTCCTGATGCGCGCCAAGGCAATTGCCGTATTCCCCGGCGGATTCGGCACCATGGACGAGCTGTTCGAATCGCTCACCCTGATCCAGACAAAGCGGATGGAGCCACTGCCTTTTCTTCTCTTTGGAAAGGATTTCTGGTCGAAGGTAATCGATTTCAAGGAGCTCGCGGATCAGGGTACAATCTCGCCGACAGACCTCGATCTGTTCCATTATGTCGATACCGCAATCGAGGGCTGGGACATCATCAAATCACATTATGGCATAAATTGAATCCGGTCACGTTTTTGTCGAAATTGGCTCCTCAGAACGCCCGCTCACGACTCTGTTACAATTTTAATGGAACTTGGAGCGCCTGGTTAACCTCTGATATTTATAGTAAATTTCAATCGGCGAAAAATTCGATCACGAAAAGTGACAAAATACACAGAACAGCCGTTTTTAATTTGGCAAATTGTCACCATATTAAGTGGACAGCGAAGCCGTTGAAAAAGAAAAACCGGTGAAATTCGGTGGCGGCAGGGAGCAAAAAAGATGGCGTTTAAAGACAACAGGAAGCAATACAAGATTGCCGCCGGTCAGGTCGAAGAGGATCTGCTGGGTTCGGTCAGTGCCGTCATCAAACCGACACCTGATGCGGTAGTCATTGATCTACGTGGCGATAATCGATTTGCCCAGGCAGTTTCCGGCCAGACACTTGCCGGATCGGGCGCATTGGTTTTTGAAGGCGAAGTGCTGGAAAACCTGCATCGTACTTTTTGAGTTTCGCCCAAGCGACAAATTTTATAAAACCCGGTATTTAGGCCGGGTTTTTTGATTCCTCATCCATGATCCCTGCGACAGCATCGGTTATCTGCTCCAGAAAACCGGCCAAATCATCGGTTACATGATCGATATGCGGTTCGTCATGACCTGCGGTTTCCCACGCCTCTCTGTCATGATCTGATTCATTCGCCGAAACGACCAGAACGGTCGCCATGCCCACTTTCTTGGGCACTTCCAGATTGCGCGGCAAATCCTCGAACATCACCGATTTTTCCGGGCTCACACCATGGCTGTCGAAAAACCGGTCATAGGCAATTTGCAGGGGCTTTGGCTCGAAACCTGCGCAAACAATGTCGAACATGGCATCGAAATGACCGGTGATCCCTAGTGCGCTGAGCGTATTTTCAGCATGGGCTAGGTCCCCATTGGTAAAAATGTGCTTGCGGCCCGGCAGCTGCGAAATCGCCTCACCAAGTTCGGGATGCGGGGTGATGACCGAATAGTCGATATCGTGCACGTCAGCCAGATAGTGCTTTGGATCAATGGAATAATCATCCATCAGCCCGGCGAGCGTGGTGCCATGCGTTTTATAAAGTTGCTTTTGCAGTTTTCGCGCTTCGACTGTCTCCAGCCCGGTCAACCGAGCCACATAGGCGGTCATCCGCTTGTCGATCTGGCTGAACAGATCAACGCTCCTGGGATAAAGCGTGTTGTCCAGGTCAAAGACCCAATCCGTCACATGGCCAAAATGTTTCTTCTCGGGACTATTGCGCATGTTTGATCCTTGCCACGCTGTGAGGGTCATGAAAAGGGCGCGCGGCTTTTATGACGAAATAGTTAGCTCCGGACTTCTGTTCGACCACCCTGCCTGGAGAAAAACACGGTAGCGATTTTTGTGCTTGTGTGATCGGGCCAGAGCAATTATGCCGCAATCATGGAGCTTTGGGTACTCATAACAATCAGCGCCGCCTTTCTCCAAAATCTGCGGTCAACCTTACAAAAATACCTCAAAGGCGCGATGGGAACTACCGGCGCGACCTTTGTCCGGTTTGGATTCGGCTTGCCCTTTGCGCTCATGTTTGTCGCAATTTTGCACTTCGCAGGCGGGTTCGTCATTCCTGCCCCGAACATCGAATTTATCATCTGGGTCATTGTCGGTGCATTTTCCCAGATTTTTGCCAATGCGCTGCTTATCCATTTGTTTTCCTTCCGTAATTTTGTCGTCGGTACCGCCTATTCCCGCACCGAATCGGCGCAGGCCGCGTTATTTGGTTTTGTGTTTCTCGGCGAGCGTATAAATGCAGGCGTATTGGCAGCCATCGGCCTGGCGGTCCTTGGTGTCATGTTGATCTCGGTCGCAAAGGCCGGTAGTGGCGCGCGTAGCATCGTGACGGCCATCTTCAGCAAGACGGCAGGAATCGGAATTTTGTCAGGCTCCTTTTTTGGCCTGGCTGCCGTTGCCTATCGTGCTGCTTCGCTTTCACTTGAATATCCAGGCTATTTGATGCAGGCCGCTGTGACCTTGCTCTGGACGATAACGCTGCAGACCGTCGTCATGCTGGCCTGGATGGCCTGGCGGGAGCGCGAGGAAATCACGCGTATCATTGCCGCCTGGAAACCGGCACTGGCGACCGGTTTTGTCGGTGCCACAGCGTCGTTTGGATGGTTTACTGCAATGACTCTTCAACAGGCGGCCATCGTCAAGGCCGTCGCGCTTGTTGAGATCGTGTTTACCGTCCTTTCTTCCGTCCTGTTTTTCCGCGAACGGATCAACCGGCTGGAGATTATCGGCACAACGCTGATCATTGTGGGGATTCTGGGAATTTTGCTCCTGGGAGCGCGTTCATGAAAAAGGCCCCCGCAAATGCGAGGGCCTTTTGCATGAGTTTGTATCTGTGGTGACAGTTATTGTTCTGATGCCGAAAGGATCGGCGTGATGTTGCGAACTGTCACGCGGCGGTTTTCCCGCTCGGATGCCTGGGTCGGGATCTTTAGATATTCTTCTCCATATCCCTGCGTGACC
>JANQQM010000060.1 GCA_028289365.1 Salaquimonas sp.
AAAGCACGATTCCACATTCACTCTGACCAAACGCCTGGTTCCCACGGTGATCGATGCGTTGCAGGAAGTGAATTTTCACACCGAGGAATTGCGGACCGAAGACTTTGTCTATGAAGGCTATAACGGCGTCATGTGTGTTGAAGCTGGCGGCCCGCCAGCCGGGACTGGTTGCGGTGGATATGTCGTTGGCCAGACCGTAAAACTCCTCAAAGAGCATCACCTGCTGGAAGATACTGATGTTGTGATCTTCGACGTGTTGGGGGATGTCGTCTGTGGTGGTTTCGCTTCGCCACTTCAGCATGCAGAGCGGGCTTTGATCGTTACGGCAAATGATTTCGATTCGATCTTCGCGATGAACCGTATTGTCTCAGCCATCGGTGCAAAGGCCAAAAATTATGAAGTTCGCGTCGGCGGTGTCATCGCCAATCGGTCGAAGGGGACTGACGAAATTGATCGCTTCAACGCGACAGTCGGCCTCGACAAGATCGCGCACTTCCCAGACCTCGATGTAATCCGGCGTTCCCGATTGAAAAAATCGACTCTGTTCGAAATGGAGGAGTCACCGGAACTGACGGCTGTACAAAACGAATATCTGAAGCTTGCAGAAAATTTGTGGAAGGGAGGCGATCCCTACAAGCCCACACCAATGAAAGACCGGGAAATCTTCGATTTCCTTGGCTTTGACTAGAAAGCTGGCCATGAGCGAAAGTGCTTACAAATTACGTCGTAGCGAAGTCGAGACCTATTTTGACCGCACAGCAGCGGATAAATGGGCTGCGCTGACATCAAATAGCCCAGTGAGCCGTATCCGGGAAACAGTACGCGCTGGCCGGGAAACGATGCGGACAATGCTTCTAGATTGGCTGCCGGCAGATCTACGCGGAGTAAGTATTCTCGACGCCGGGTGTGGCACGGGCATGCTAGCGGCAGAAGCGGCCCGTCGGGGCGCGGACGTTGTCGCTATAGATCTTTCGCCGTCATTGATTGAAATTGCAATCACCCGTAGCCAGCAAAGTAACAATGAGCAGGCCATCCGATTCTTTTCCGGCGACATGACAGATAAACGATTTGGCCGTTTCGATTACATCGTCGCAATGGACAGCCTGATCCACTATCCGCTATCGAACGTCATTGAAATTCTCGAAAATTTCTCCGAGCGGGCAAACGAAAGCCTGCTGTTTACGTTTGCACCAAAAACACCGTTACTCGCAATCATGCACGCGACAGGAAAACTCTTTCCGCGCGACGACAGATCACCGCGTATCGTGCCAATCAGCGAACGACAATTGAACGCAGCAATTTCTGCAGCCGACATTGCGGAGCGATTTCGAATTGTTCGTACCCAACGTATTTCATCGGCATTCTACAAATCCCAGGCAATGGAGTTAGGCACCAAGTGACCAGGCAGCAACCTACATTTGCAGATGTTTGGCGTTCTGTGGGGACGCGTTTTCTGCCGTTTGCAGATGCTGCAACCGAAAAGCTTCCGCTTGGGCGCCTGCTTCGTTTGTCACTTTTCCAGGTTGCTGTTGGCATGGCCGCCGTACTTCTGACTGGGACATTAAACAGGGTGATGATCCTGGAGCTCGGTGTATCCTCGACGCTGGTTGCAGTTATGGTTTCGCTACCGTTCCTGTTTGCACCAGCGCGGGCCATGATTGGATATAAATCCGATACCTATAAATCTGCTCTTGGCTGGCGGCGGGTTCCTTATATTTGGTTCGGGTCGATCATGCAGTTTGGCGGGCTGGCAATCATGCCGTTCGCACTCTTACTGTTACAATCGCAGACCTCGGGACCCGAATGGATAGGCCCTGCTTCGGCTGCCGTTGCATTTTTGCTCACCGGAATGGGGATTCACACGGTCCAAACTGCCGGACTGGCGCTCGCGACCGACTTGGCACCGGAGGAATCCCGGCCACGGGTCGTGGCACTCATTTATGTAATGCTTCTAGTTGGAATGCTGGTGAGCGCTCTGGTCTTCAGCTCCCTCCTGGCCGATTTCAGCCCAAAGAGATTGATACAGGTTATTCAGGGTGCAGCCGTCGCCACGGTGATCCTGAACGTGGTCGCACTATGGAAACAGGAAGCGCGCAGACCTGATCTGACTGACGGATCGAGGCCGTTTCCGAGTTTTTCCGAAGCATGGCTTACTTTTCGTCAAGACCGCCGAAGCTTCAGACTATTGGTCGCAGTCGCATTGGGTACGATCGGGTTTTCGATGCAGGACGTCTTGCTCGAACCGTATGGCGGCGAGATTTTGGGCCTATCTGTTGCTCAAACAACAATGCTAACCGCGTTGTTTGCAGCTGGGACCTTGGTAGGTTTTGCATTTTCCGCAAAGTTGCAGACAATTGGTTTTGATCCTCTACGGCTCGCAGCTTTGGGAACTCTAATTGGCGTTGCCGCATTTTGCTGCGTCATTTTCGCATCACCCTTGGAATCGACGAACCTGTTCCGCCTGGGAGCGTTTTTGATTGGCGCTGGCGGTGGTCTTTTTGTCGTAGGAACCTTGGTTGCCTGTATGCGTATCGCCGAAACTAGCGGTTCAGGTTTAGCGCTCGGCGCGTGGGGTGCTGTTCAAGCGTCTTCTGTTGGAATTGGTCTGGCCGCAGGTGGAATCATCAGAGATGGCGTCGCGGCAATTTCGACGTTGGGCGCGCTGGGTCCTGCGTTCAATGACCCGGCCATCGGCTACAGCATTGTCTACCATCTGGATATCGGATTCCTCTTTGCCAGCATGATCGCTATCGGACCGATTGTTGGGCTGGCAAATAATTCTGAACCTTTGAAGAAAGCAAAAATCGGTTTGGCACGACTGCCAAACTGATTGAATTGGAGGCTTAAAATGGGTGAATTTGTTGGACATATCGATGTTGCGCTGATCGTTCTTTATGCGTTCTGGGTATTTTTTGCCTGTTTGATTTGGTATCTCCAGGCCGAAAGCCGACGCGAGGGGTATCCGCTGGAAAACGATGTTACCGGCGAATACAACAAGGATCCGTGGCTTCAGATGCCGGCGCCCAAGACTTTCAAACTTCCACATGGTCAGGGCGAGAGAACATTCCCCAATCCCGACAATCGCGATACACGACCGATTGCAGCCAACCGTTCTTCTGCATACCCAGGTTCACCACTCATTCCGACCGGAAACCCAATGATCGACGGAGTGGGTCCGGCCGCTTGGGCTGAACGGCCTGACCATCCTGATCTAACGCCACATGGCGATCCCAAGATCGTGCCAATCAGCAAAGCCACACAATTCAAGATTGCAGGTGGCAGCCCGGATCCTCGCGGCCTCAATGTTGTAGCAGCTGACGGCAACCTTGCTGGAGAGGTTTCTAACGTTTGGGTCGATCAGTCAGAATCCCTCATTCGCTATTTAGAGATCAAATTCGGAAAGAACTCGCGCCTGATTCCGATGAATTTCGCGCTACTGCGCAGAGCCTTCCGTGGCGGTGGCAAGGAATATTATGTCCATGCCTTGATTGCTGATCAGTTCCGCGACATCCCCAAAACAGCGTCTTCAGAGCAGATCACAATGCTCGAAGAAGAAAAGATCATGGCCTATTTCGGCGGTGGCACTCTGTATGCCACACCAGATCGGGCGGAGCCTAAGCTATGACCCATAACGATTTTGAAAAAGAGCCCATCCCTGGACTTCCAGCGCGTCTCCCCCAAGGCGAAAATATCCTGTGGCAAGGTAAACCAGACCAACAGAGCTTCCTTCGTAATGTAATGCATTTCCGGATGATTGCAGTCTACTTCCTTGCGCTCGCAATCTGGAATCTCACAACTGGTATGTATGATGGATTGGCACCTGGACAAATCGCAGCATCTGTTGCTTGGATGGTTGTTCTTGGAGCTATCGTTCTCTGCATGGCCTGGTGGTTCGCGCGGGCGGTAGAAAAAACGACAATCTATACGATCACCAATAAACGCGTTTTGATGCGGATTGGCGTTGCGCTACCGGTCACGTTTAATCTTCCCTTTTCCCAGATTGTTTCAGCCGATGTTCAACAGACCGGTTACGGCACGGGAACCATCGCCCTATCCGTGAAGGAGCATACGAAGATTTCCTGGATGGTGCTTTGGCCACATGCGCGTCCCTGGAAATTGGCAGCACCGCAACCTGCGGTCCGGACAATTTCAGATGTCGACAACGTGGCGAGAATATTGGCCGATGGCCTGGCGCTTGCTCATGGCATCAAGCCTATAAGGGTAGAGCAACCATCACGGTCAAACAAACCCAGCCAACCCGGCAAAGCTGTCGCCGGAAACTTGCAATTGGAGAACGCATAAACATGCAGGAACCGAGGTATAGATCATGACCAAACATGCAACTGGCGAGATTAAGGGTATCCACCGCTTACCTCTCTACGGGGCAGCTGCGGTCGTCGTATTCGCGGTCGTTGCAGTTCTAGGATCGCACGTAACTGATATGGGGAAGGTCGAACGCAGCCTGGGTGTTCCAATCGCTGACCGTTCGATCAGTTTTCGTAATGAGGCTAACGGCGCCGTGACTGTACTTGACGCCGATACCCAGGAGGAAATCACCCAATTTGGCGTCGGCGAAGGCACTTTTGTTCGCATGTCGGTGCGAAGCATGTCGCTCAATCGTAAGTCCAAACGGGTCAGCTATAACTTGCCCTATCGCCTAGTGCGCACTGAAGCTGGAAAGCTTTCGATTGTCGATCCGGAAACTGGCCATTTCATCAAGTTGAATGCGTTCGGATCGATTGCGCTTTCGAGCTTTTCGAAAATTTTACCTGAAACAACAGAAAGCGGGGCCTAATCAAATGTTGGGAACGAAGAGAGACCCAAGGACCTTTGAAGTTGCTTGTACTGTCGAGGTCGAAAATACATTCGAAAGCCTACATGCCCATGTGCGGTTTGATGGAGGAGTCACGGTCAACCCGGGCGATGAAGTCATCGTACATGGCAAACCGATCGAGGTACCGTATGGGGAGGCACAGTCCTTTCGCCGCCAAGCGACCGTGAAACGCGCCGGGCCAATTGAACGGCTTTGGACCAGAGCTACGGGGGATTTCGAATTTATGGAACTTTGCGAATTCAGTTTTTCGGAGGAACGGCTATGAATATCAGGCAGACACTCCCCTCGGATGCAAAGCAAATCAGGAACCGAGAACAGAACGAAACGACCAAAGCTGCACAGGAAACAACGCTGCTGCAGCCCAGATTTTATACAACCGATTTCGACAAGTTGGACAAGACCGACATTTCGCTTGTTCGTGATGAATGGGATCCACTCATTGAGGAGATGAAAAGCGATCCAAATAAGGGACATTTCAAGCGCAATGAAGATTGGGACGATTTTGACATGTCATCGCTTCCTGAAGACCTGCGCAAGGAATTTATTGACTTCCTGGTCAGTTCCCTTACGGCCGAGTTTTCGGGTTGTGTGCTTTACAAAGAGATGAAACGGCGGGGAAGCAATCCCGATATCAAAGAACTGTTTTCCTACATGAGCAGGGACGAAGCACGCCATGCAGGGTTCATCAATGATGTGCTCAAGGATTTCGATATCGGCGTGAACCTGGGATTTTTAACCAAGGCAAAGAAATACACCTATTTCCGTCCCAAGTTCATCTTCTACGCAACTTACCTATCGGAAAAAATCGGATATGCCCGTTATATCACCATATACCGGCATCTTGAAAAAAACCCGGAGCACCGGTTCCATCCGATTTTCAAGTGGTTCTTGAAATGGTGCAATGATGAGTTCCGGCACGGTGAAGCCTTCTCATTGTTAATGCGTGCCGATCCGGCCCTTTTGTCGGGCCGAAACAAGTTGTGGATCAGGTTTTTCCTGTGTGCGGTGTATGCGACCATGTATGTTCGCGATCATGCTCGCCCACATTTTCACAAGGCTCTCGGAATCGAAATTGACGATTATGATTTCCGGGTCTTCAGGATCACTAACGAGATCACCAAACAGTGCTTCCCGTTCACGCTGGACCTCGACAATCCGAAATTTCTCGAAAGGTTGAAGAAGCTGAACACCATCGCGGTAAAGATGGCCGAAGCGGACAAGCGAGGCGGGCTTACTGGAAAGATCAGGAAAACAGGGCTTGGCGCTGCTGCCGCGTACAACTTTGCACGGCTCTACCTGCTGCCGACAAAGAGCAACAAGATTCCGGAATCGAGCCACCTGGTGCCGGCATGGTAAGGAGGTCAGCTTGATCTGATGGCTTATGCAGTCCCGATTATTTTTGTGGTATTGATCTGGTGGTTTTTGACCGGCGCCATATTGTGGTTGGCCACACGGTCTGGTGGAAGGCAGCCAGGGTCACTGGCTGGAATGATCGGACTAGGCGTTTTGGGATTTGTCGGAATATATGCCAGCTCTTTCATCGGAAATGGATTGTCACCTTACATTGCGTTCCTGTCGGCACTCGCAATATGGGCAATGATCGAATTCACCTTCTTGACCGGCTTACTGACCGGTCCACGATCTGTCCCTTGCCCGGAAAACATTTCGGAACCAGAGCGGTTCAGGTTGGCATTCCTAACTATCAGCCATCATGAATTTGCCCTGCTTGCGGCCTTGTTCGCCATCGGGTTTGTCAGCTTAGCTGCTGGACAGGTGATGTCGTTTGCCACATTTGCGCTTCTGTGGTTGATGCGGATAAGTGCGAAACTGACGTTATTTTCCGGCGCACCGGGGTTCTCCGTCGACATGATGCCCACCCGCCTTGTCCATATGCGCAGCTATTTTCGCCATGACAGAATTGGCATTGTGTTCTGGACTTCGACATTCTTGTCCACTTTTGTGTTCGCCTGCGGAACATTTCTATTGGTCACGGGTGGCATTGCTCCAGAATTTTTCGTTTTCGCTGTCATGCTGAACACCTTGCTTGGTCTTGGGGTGTTGGAACATTGGTTCATGGTTTTGCCAGTACCCGACAGTGCATTGTGGCGCTGGGCATTGCCTGGGCCTGCAGCCAAATCGAGAGACAAAGATACAAAACAACAGATGCGCGCTGAGCCAGACCGGTTTATCGCTACGAGGTCCGAAACGGCCTGCCAAAGCAGAACGGGAGTAACGCTATGAATTTCGAACAGTTTTTCGAATGCCAACTGGATGGCTTACGCGACGCTGGCAACTACCGGATTTTTGCCGATCTGGAACGTCACAAAGGAAATTTTCCGCGTGCAACACGTTACTCTGATGGAAAAACCAGTGAAGTGACTGTTTGGTGTTCCAATGACTATCTTGGAATGGGGCAGCATCCTGCAACATTGGCTGCTATGACAGAGGCAATGGAAAGGTGCGGAGCGGGTGCAGGCGGTACGCGCAATATTTCAGGTACCAATCATTATCATATCCTACTCGAGGAAGAGCTTGCCGACCTGCACAACAAGGAAGCTGCACTGATTTTCACCTCCGGATATGTCTCAAACTGGGCAACTCTCGGAACGCTCGCGGCTCGAATTCCAGGAATTGAAGTATTTTCAGACGCTGACAATCATGCATCAATGATCGAAGGCATCCGCCACTCCCGTGCACCGAAACATATCTGGAAACACAATGACCCTGAAGATCTTGACCGCAAGTTGTCGGAGGTCGGGCCAGATACACCGAAGCTGGTCGCATTTGAAAGTGTCTACTCCATGGACGGTGATATTTGTCCATTGGCAGAAATTATCGAAGTTTGTGAAAAACATAGCGCTCTTTCATATCTGGACGAAGTCCACGCAGTAGGCCTCTACGGACCACGCGGCGGTGGTATTGCAGAGCGCGAGGGATTGATGGACAGGATATCGGTCATTGAAGGCACGCTGGGCAAAGCGTTTGGTGTTATGGGCGGATACATAACTGCCTCGGCAAATTTGTGTGATTTTGTCCGGTCGTTTTCTTCCGGATTCATATTCACCACGGCCTTATCGCCGGCACTAGCGGCAGGTGCCACCGCATCGATCAGGCATCTAAAACAATGCGATCTTGAACGCAGAAGGCAGCAACAAAACGTCAGGCTGCTACGTTCAAAATTGGATGCGATTGGCATCCCATATATGCGAAATGAAAGTCACATTGTTCCGGTCATGGTCGGCGATGCCAAGAAATGCAAATTCATTTCGGATCTTTTGTTGGACAATTACGATATCTATGTTCAACCGATCAACTATCCCACGGTACCGCGTGGTACCGAGCGTTTGCGCATAACTCCGTCGCCCTTACACAGTGCAGAAGATCTCGATTTGCTTGTGGGAGCTCTTTCAGAACTCTGGTCACATTGTGCACTGGCAAAAGCTGTTGCCTAGATGATGCTCGACGACAGTGTAATTTTGGAGCCATATCTAGAGCCTGGCGATTTTGCAACTGACAGTATCGTGCAAATCCCGCCTACCGATCCGCCGATCCTGATCCCTGCTATTGACGCTGATGGAAGTTACTACCCCGTCGAAAAAATCGAAGCGCATGTCAGGGGCCTGCATCATCTGGCAATCTCGGCGTTTGTTTTTGACGGACCTCACTTGCTCATTCAAAAACGGGCAATGCATAAATATCATTGCGGCGGGCAATGGGCCAATACCTGCTGCACCCACCCGCACTGGAATGAAGATGCCCACTCCGCTGCCAACCGACGCCTGGGAGAAGAGCTTGGATTTGAAGCAGCAATTCACGAATGCCAGGTTGTTGAATATTCGGCCGATGTAGGAAATGGCTTGTGGGAAAAGGAACGTGTTCATCTGTTTCGTGCAGATGCAAGCAGAAAATCACTCAGCCTCAATTTGAACCCGGATGAAGTGGATGATGTCAGGTGGATAACGGCAGACGAGCTTCGCCAGGAAATCCGCTCTCGACCCCAGCAATTCACACCATGGTTCAAGATATATCTAAATCGATTTCCTGATCTTGCCATTTAAAAAAAGGGCCTCAATTGAGGCCCTTTTTCGCGTTGCCTGATTCTAGTTTGCTACTGATTCCAGTTCGAACCAGACTCTGCAAGCACGCCGTGCTTGATAGCCCATTCAGACCAATCATCGACCACCGTGCCCGTCAGCAAAATTCCAATGCCGCCGGTAAGTGTGGTGAGCATTGCGAACCACCAGGCCCAGCGATGAATCGATTCCATTGTAGCGTTGAAACCCATCGTCCAGCGCCAGAACAAGGCAGCCCGTTCAGACGCGGTTCCACGATCCGTGATCTGTTCAATTTCCCGGTCACCACCATAGCGGCTTACCGCCAGGATTGTTGCGCCGTGCATCGCAAACAGCAATGCAGAACCATAGAGAAACACGATCGAGAGTGCGTGGAACGGATTGTAGAACAAGTTTCCGTAGTTGAGCGAAAACGCGTTGGTCCAATCGAGGTGAGAAAACACACCGTAGGGTACAGCATAAGACCAGGAGCCCATCAATACGGGACGAATGAATCCGAGTACGAGGAACAACCATATGGCTGATGCGAATGCGATGGGAACATGCAAGCCAAGTCCAAGCGCCCTCGCCCTGCGATAGGAACGTATCCACCATGTTATGACAGATACCGTCAGGAAAAACCCGGCTATCAAAAACCAGCCGCCTTCCTTAAGCGGTGGCAAGATCTTCAAGCCATATTCTTCTGCTGGTGGATCCAATGACAACCAGAACAGCTGACGGATGAACTGCACCGGATCCCATCCAACTTGAGCCCAGAAGTTGAGCCCAATGATGTTGAACGCGATCAGGAAACACGCGATCGATACCATTCCATGGAATCCGATATAAATCGGGCCGATCTGGGCGTTTCCTATGCGCCCCAGCCAGTGATAGATCTTTCCCTGGCCAATTCTTTTTTCGTCACCAGGTGGAAGCGGAATGCCCTGTTCGGGAGCTACTTCAACCTGCACAGCTGTGAAAATATTCTGATATTCACGCATGATTCCGGCCTCCCTTAGGGTTCACTTCTTAAGTCACCGATCTCACGTACGAGATCCTCTTGTGGAAATACTGGCAATCTGAGCCACCAATCCCACCAATCGCTCCAGGCGTCTGTCCAATAGGGTCCGCTAATGATGATACAGATACCGCTCCAGAACGCCGCGTTAAGCGCCAGGAAAAGGCCCAACCGATGGATACCAAGTGTCCCGACTGAGTAACCGATGAAGTCCCTGAAATAGGTATCTTCGTGTTCTGGAGTCTTTACCTCTTCACCCCTTCCAGGATTTGTTGAGGAAAGTATCAATCCGCCATGAAGCGCCAATGCAAGACACGTTGCGAAGAAAAACGTGATGGCGATCATATGTGCAGGATTGTAATGAAAGTTGCCGTAAGTGTAGCCCACATTGTTCACCCATTCGAGATGAGAGTAAATGCCATAGGGAAATCCATGCCCCCACGCCCCCAAAAGGAGCGGGCGAATTACGACAAGTGAGACATAGGCGAATATCGCAATGCCAAATGCGAAAGGCACATGATAACCTATGCCGAGCTTACGACAAATCTCGACTTCCCTTAGCGCCCAGGAAACAAACGCTCCGACTGCGCAAATGGTGATGATTTGCCAAAGGCCACCTTCCGCCATGGGAGCGAGTTTCAACCCGTAGTCAATATCGGGTGGATTGATGGATATTTGCCACAAGTTCCATGTCGGTCCTTGTGAAGCACCAAATATGATCAGCAATGTACCAAGGGCGGTGAAAAATACTGTCGTAATCCCGAAGAAACCGACATAAAAAGGCCCGATCCAATAGTCGAAAAGATCGCCGCCTATCAGCGTCCCACCCCTGACACGGTATTTTCGTTCGAAGCTAAGCAAAGCCATCTTCTCTTCTCCCTCTAATTCATTCTCGCCAGGCTTTTGTTAACCAGCGAATTGCAGCGGGCGAAACTGGGCATCCCAATACGCCCGCTGCATCGTCGTGTTTCGACTACTGTGCGGCGGCGCCTGCCACCGGCTCACTGAGCCAGCTGCCATAACGCTCTGTGCTGAGCTGAACAAAGTGGTTCAACATCACCATCAGAAATGCGAACACCAGTATTGCTGTCAGTAGTCGCCTAGGATCATAGAGAAGCCAGATTCTCCACATTTCTTATCTCCTTCCAGTTCCGTCAGAACCAAGGACGCCACATCCAAACGAGGACATGAGCGACGATGGTTAGAGCTACGAAACCTAAAAAGCCTTGCATGAAGTACCTATGGAACTCCTGCGCTTCGTGCTCTGTAAGACCGGAAAGTGATCCATTGTTGGAATCTGCCATAAGCATCACCTCCTAGCGTGTTCGCCGCAGGGCCCCCGCGGCCGGGTGCAACCATGAAGAAGGATATTCTTGTCACAGTTGCGATTGCTGGATCGGAAACCCAGCAATGGCGAGAGCTACGCTGTGTAGGCGTAGCCTATTGCGGCCGTGGCAGCGGAATACGCTTCAGCAAAGACGTTGCCGTTACCCTCTTTGCCGACTAGGCGTTTGCCAGTTACAAAGACCAGGCATAGTAGGAATGCCAGGCTAACCACAATTTGATATTCGACACGATCTCCCCTGCCTTTGACACGAGGTGTTGCCGAATGTTCGTTTTGATTTCTCATTCTCCGTTACTCCTCCTCCAGAACCAGGTCAGTTGAACTAGTGTTTTCGAATTTCTGCGATTGCGTTGTAAGCTTTGCGCCAAGCTCAAGATCTTGCGGTCTTACGGTATTCCGACCAGCTGTTCGTGCATTGCGCTCTGCGGTGTCCCGTAGTCCCTTAGCCGCAGATATGCGGATCAGAACGGGCGTGCGCTGGATCTCATCGTCGAACAGTGCTCTTGCCTCCGGTGTCCATGTGAGCTCTGCTCTGGCTGGTGTCGGATCGATGGAATCAAGCGCGCTTTGCAATGGCAGAATGTCGAACAATGCATCAAACAATGCATTGCAGACTGTCTGAATCAGATAGGACGCACCGGAATAACCCATAAACGGTGTACCGGTATGGCGCTGGATTGATGCGCCCGGGAAAGAGGCCGAAACAAAGAGCGCTCGTGAACCCTGATCAGCCAGATACATGCGTTCATTGTATGAACCAAAGACGATCATTGGTTGCCGGGTCTGGATCAGCTCCTGCACAGCCTGATTATCTGTCTTTTCGCCAGACTTGCGCGATACCGCAAACCTGCAAGGCAAACCCATTTCCTCTTCCAGAAAATTCTTAAGGCCGCGCGAAT
Source organism: Salaquimonas sp. (assembly GCA_028289365.1). Taxonomy (GTDB): domain Bacteria; phylum Pseudomonadota; class Alphaproteobacteria; order Rhizobiales; family Rhizobiaceae; genus BOKV01. The sequence continues at coordinate 12,149 of JANQQM010000060.1, forward strand.
AGGTTTCGTTTGCAACGACAGCGAAGCTGGCGGTACCAAAGAAATCCTGGGTGACCGAACGCCATAGATCCCACATCGGTTTGAGTGTCGTATGTTTCTCCAACTCGATGAATGGCTCAGGATCAAGATCCAGAATCTCACCAAGCTTTCTCAAGAACGCCGTGGTTGAGTGAATGCCAATCGGAGCCTGAAGATAAGGACGGTCCAGACTTTCGCATAGTAACCTGCCGTATTCGCGATACATGCAAATGTTGGCATCAGCGCTTGCCAGTTTTGTAACATCGGCAAGGTGTGAACCGAGCGGGAATACCATGTTCACATTTGCACCAATACCTTCGACCAAACGGCGTATTTCTGCCAGGTCGGAAGGTTGGTTGAACGTTCCATACATGGGTCCAATGATGTTTACTCTTGGTTTTTCACTTTCTTTTTTTGGCTTTCGTGCCGGAACCCTTCCCTTCTTCGGGCCATACTCGGTCCAAAGCCATTTCAGCGCACGATCTGCGCTTTGCCATTGATCCTCATCTATTGTTCGCGGCAGGAAGCGCTGAATATTGCTTCCTTTCGGTGTTACGCCACCGCCGATCATTTCGGCGATTGATCCCGTTACCACAACCGCAGGAAGATCTGGATCAAGCACTTTGCGCGCGCGATGCATGGCGCTTTCCGTCCCGTGCTGGCCCAGTTCATCTTCGCCAAGACCTGTCACAACAATCGGTAATTCATGCGGGGGTAGTGCATCGGTATAGTGCAGAACTGAAGTGACCGGCAGGTTTTCGCACCCAACCGGCCCGTCAATAATCACCTGTAAACCCTTTATCGCGGTAAAGGCGTAGACCGACCCCCAATATCCGCCGGCACGATCATGATCCAGGATGAGTGTCATGATCCTATCGACTCCCCTGTATCGACCGCATTTGCAGAACGGGCATTGCGGGCGGCAAACTTCTTTTTAAAAGCTGGCCGGTCCTCGGGCACGGTTTCCCAGATGCCAGCGGCATATTCGCTACCAACACCGTCAAAAAATGCCTTCATCGTTTCAAAACGTTGCTTATTTGCAATTGCAGCGTTCACGAGTTGTGCAAGCGGACCGGCGCCAGCTAAACCCATCAAGGGTCTGGCAGAGATCAGATTTGTGAAATAAAGCGCCGGTGTACCAGCCTCTTTGGCCGCCTGTACTACCGGTGTTGTACCAATGGCCAGATCGGGGTCGAATTCCTTAAATGCAGCAAGATCGTTTTCAAGCGAGGCCCGATACCGGACGTGAATACCCTTGTCTGCCAACCATTCTGCGTCCGATTCAGACCAGGCGGTCTTGGGACACGCAGTACCGACATAGCGTAGATCAGCTCCACTTTCGACCAGCAGCCGCGCCACCAACAATTCCGAACCTTCATAGCCGGAAAGCGTGATACGACCTTTGATTGACGAGGCATCCAATGCAGATTTAAGCGCCGGTAGGACTGCATTCTTAGCGTTGCCGATCTTTTCGTAGCCAATATTGCAAGCCCGGCCAATGTTTTCCAGCCAGGCTTCCGTACCTTCAACGCCAACTGGCGCAGAACCTACGATTGGACGTCCGGCTTCTTCAAATTCCCGGAAAGACGCGGTGTAAAAAGGATGGATCGCGGCGACGCAAGCGCAGTCAAGTGCAGTATAAAGCTCGCGCCACTCACGGGTCGGCACGCAGGTGCCAGCCTGCATTCCGAGTGGTTCTAGCAATTGCCCGATGCTCATGGGATCGGCAGGAAACATCTCGCCGACCAGAGTGATAGTGGGTTTCCCACTATCGGTTCGCTTCTCGGGCGCTTTGACAGGTCCCTCTATCACCTCATTGCGCGCGTAATTGAGCATCGCACCCGCAAGTACATCTTTTGCTTCTGCATGAGTCGGAATTCCGAAGCCGGGAACATCGATTCCGATGATGCGCACGCCGTTAATTTGCCGTGGTAACATTTGCAGTGGCACGCCTGATGCAGTCGGCACGCAGAGGTTTGTAACTACTATGGCATCATATTTTTCCGGATCAGCTTGTTCATGTACTGCGTCGCGGATGTCCTCGAACAGTTTTCCGGTTACCAGGCTTTCTGAATTGAAGGGTACATAGCCCACTGTCCGGCGTGCGCCGTAGAAGTGCGATGTGAAGGTCAAGCCATAAACACAACATGCCGAACCAGACAGAATGGTTGCGGTCCTTCGCATTCGCAAACCAACTCGTAAGGAACCGAAAGCTGGACACATGCTTTGTGGTTGATCGTGTGGTCCCTGGGGATAATCGCGCGCGTAGCCATCAAGCACGGCGCTTTTGCCTGCCTTTGCTGCCGCAGCCTTCATGACATCCTTGCCGCCATGACAACCTGCGCTATCAGCTACTGGCGAGACCCGTGCACCATCCTCGCTGGGATCGAGGACGGGCTGTTGATCCTTGTGGTGGTCGAAAGCTTCGGTCATCGTTCAAACGTTGTCGTAAACAACCTCCAAGGATTTTTTCTCAAGGATGGCGGGATCACACATATCCTCAGGGGTAGCTGGATCCAGCAGATAATCAGCACCCGTTTCATCGCTAGAAAACAGTTCAAGCAGTTCATCTTGGGTGAGTGGTTTGGGTTGGCGTGGAGGGGCTGACATCATGTTGTCGGCAAGTTCACTGAACAATTCCCCCCAATCGCCTTCGGGGTCTCCGACGATCTCATATTTTGCCGATTTACGGCGAATATCCTCATGCTGAGGTATGGCAGAAAGCACGGGAATATTGACTGCTTCTGCGAATGCCTTGGCCTCGCCGGTCCCATCGTCCTTGTTGACCAGCATGCCGGCCACGCCAACATTGCCACCGAGATTTCTAAAATACTCGACCGCCGAGCAAACATTATTAGCAACGTAGAGTGATTGGAGGTCGTTCGATGCTACAACGATCACTTTCTGACACATGTCACGCGCTATTGGCAGACCAAAGCCGCCACAGACCACATCCCCGAGGAAGTCGAGTAGAACATAGTCAAAGTCCCAGTCATGAAAGCCCAATTTTTCTAGTAGTTCGAAGCCGTGAATAATGCCGCGCCCCCCGCACCCGCGACCAACTTCTGGTCCCCCCAACTCCATTGCAAAGACACCGTCGCGCTTGAAACAAACATCGCCGATGGTCACGTCTTCGCCTGCGGCCTTCTTTATTGATGAAGTTTCGATGATTGTCGGACAGGATCGACCACCAAAGAGCAGCGACGTAGTATCGGACTTCGGATCGCAGCCAATGAGCAAGACCTTCTTGCCTTGCCTTGCAAGATTGTATGAAAGATTGGCAAGTGTGAAGCTCTTGCCGATTCCGCCCTTGCCATAGATAGCAATTATTTGAGTTTCTTTTGTTACCTTGCCGGTATGAACAGCATCGGGAGCTCTCTTGGCTTCCTTGCGGAGTGCATCGTCAATATCGGAACTTGCATTTTCCGATTTGTCGCTTTGGGTTGCTTCACTGTTTATCTGTACGCCGTCCATCATTTTTCAGCTCCAGTTTAGAACTACCTTGAGGCATTCTGGTCTGTTGAAAGCAGCCTGATATGCGTCTTCAGCATCGGCGCTTGCATATTCGTGGGTGACTAACCCATCAAAGGAAAGCAGCCCCTTATCGAGTAGGTTCGTCACAGCCGACAGATCGCTTTCCTGCCATTCTGCTGATATTCGAAATTTGGCTTCCTTCATGAAAGCAGGAGGGAACGCGAAGCCGATCCGATCGCTGTAGAAACCCGCCAGTACAATCTCGCCGCCATGCGTTAATCGACCAACCAGTTGATCAAGAATGCTGCTCTCACCACTCACATCGTAAATGCTCGAATAAGCGGTAGTCTGATCGCTAGCGGGATCAATGACCTGGTAGTCGAAGGCTCCTTGTCGCCTCGATTGGTCGATTTCCCAGACCTTTGGTTGATTTCCGCCAAGCGCAACTGAAAGTCGGGCCAAAAGCCTTCCGAGCACACCATGACCAACAATCAAGTCGGGCATGCTGCCCTGTTTTCCAGACAATGCATGATGGGCAGTCGCCGCTAATGCCAGCAAAACGGCATCCCTGCCAAGTGACGAATCAACCGAAACGGCTTTCTCTTTGCTAACAACTATTGTGGAGGCTGCTCCGCCGAATAATCCGCGGACATTCTTATATCCAGCCGAACCTGGAACAAACACAAATTGCCCAATTCTTGAACTGTGTTTCGGTGAGGCGTCAACGACCCTACCAACTGACTCATATCCGGGAACCAGTGGGTAACCAAATCCAGGAAATGGCGGCATTTCGCCAGTCCAGAGAAGCTTTTCCGTCCCTGTGCTTATCCCACTCCATTGGACATCGACAACAAGGTGATCATCGCCAGGCTCTACAAGATCCACTTGGTCGATCGCTAGCTTTCGCGGCTGTTCGAATATGATTGCGTTGGTATGCATTGCTTGCCTTGCAATCCGTAATGCAGAAATTTCTATCTTCTATTTCACTATTTGTCAGTTTATTTGGACATTATAAATTGTCAAGTTTTCTGTACATTCAGCCCGTTGATTTGTGGGCAATCATGATGCTTGTGATTAGCGGCATGCTGACGGGAAGTGATTTGATGCGCTCAAAGCCAGCTGCTTCGAGCATGGTCTTTATTTCTGAAGATGTGCGCGGCTTGCCGCTTCCCATCGCATAGAGATAGAAATTAAAGTATGCGTCACTTACCCGAGAGTTTCTATTTTCTTCGCACATGGGCTCGGCGACCAGCAAAGTCCCGCCAGCCTTTAAGGCGTCATGGGCGGCTTTCAATATTTGCAAAGCCGGTTGGTCGTCATGATCGTGGATAATTCTTACCAGCGAGGCCAAATCAGCTCCCTTTGGCAACGCCGTTTCGAAAAAAGAACCGGGGAATATCTCGACACGGTCAGCAATAGCAGTGTTCCGCAGAGCGGTGGCGGCTTGTTCTGCAACCAGCGGGAGATCAAATAGCCGGAACCTTATATCCGGATGTTTTTCAGCTACAGCAATGACAAATGCACCCAGCCCGCCACCTATATCGAGCATCGTTGAAAATCTGGAAAAATCGAATGCAGAGATCACTTCTCGTGCAACGAGGGTTTGGCTTGATGCCATAAGCTTAGAATAAGCTTCTGCCGAGCTAGCTTTTGCCGAAACGGAATCGGTGCATTCAGCATAGTCCCAAAACTGCGATAGGTTCGTGGAATTGTTATTCGGACGCAGAAGGCCTACAGGGTCCGCGAGGTCTTTATAAAAGATTGAATTGTGGCGGATCATTGCCATCACGCCAGGATTGGCCAGCAGCGCGGCACCGAGATCGCCAAGACGGTATTTGTTGTTTCGTTTGGATAACAAGCGCAAAGCGGCTGCACCATCAGCAAGCCGCATTGTTTCGTCTATGCCAAGTCCGACCTCGTTCGCCAACTCCTGTAGAGTACGACCGCGCCTTACCTTGGCAAAAACCTCCAACTCGACACAAGCAAGCAGGATTTGCGTGTAAACAAATCCTGATACGATATCGAAGAGTTCTTTCTGTCGGCTTCTGGCAACCGGCCGCGTCAGGGGAAATCTCGTGGTAAATTGCTGAAATCGTGACGATGTCAGACACTTGTCCCGAAAATTCAGCCACAGATCATAGATGCTCACACCAAAACTATTTGAATGGTCCGCCCTAATTCGATCGACTAATCCCATGTCGGAAGCCGACATACTTCTATCACTAGGCGTGGTTTGCCATTTCATTGCAGCTTCCTCTGATTGACTTGGCTGCTTAGCATTCTCTAAACCAACTCTCCACATATTGTCAATTTAATTTGACATTGTATAATGTAAAGCAAATTTTACGTTTTTGAAACTTAAATCCATCGAATCCGAGTGGAGAGTTTTTTGGCAGAGGGACAAACGCTAGTAATTGGTGCGGGCCTGTCGGGACTTTCTACCGCCATTGCGCTCTCTGCGCGGGGCGAAAAGGTGGTGGTGCTGGAACGTGCTGCAAATCCCGGAGGAAAAATGCGCCAACAAACCGTTGGCAATTTCCGAATTGATGCAGGACCCACTGTGCTGACGATGAAGTGGGTATTTGACCGATTGTTCGGCCTCGCAGGGACAAATACCGAATCAGAAATCAAGCTGTCAAAAGCAGATGTTTTGGCTCGTCATGCCTGGGATGGCAGTGATTGCTTTGACCTGTTTGCTGACTTGGAAAAATCAGAACAGGAGATCGAGCGGTTTTTCAGCAAGGAGGATGCCGCTGGATATCGCCGATTTTGTGAGGCATCAGGCGAAATTTTCAACACCCTACGCGATAGTTACATCACCGCATCACGACCAACGCTTTTTGAGCTTGTGCGCCGCGTTGGGATCACAAATTTTACCAGCCTAATGGCTTTGCGCCCATTTCAAAGCCTCTGGAATGCTATTGATGAGTTCTTTCCCGATGCCAGGCTTCAACAATTGTTTGGTCGGTACAGCACCTATGTCGGCTCTTCACCATACTTGGCACCGGCGACGCTCATGCTCATCGCGAACGTGGAACAACAGGGCGTCTGGCTAGTAGATGGTGGAATGTTTCAACTTGCCGAAGTCATGGCAGCGCTCGCAATCCGCCAGGGCGCGGACTTCAAGTTCAATACTGAAGCAGAAGAAATCTGCTTCAAGCAAGGTGCCGTCACCGGCGTTAGTCTGAAATCTGGAGAATTCTTGGAAGCCGATCGAATTGTCTATTGCGGTGAGATTTCCTGGCTTGCCGATAGATTGGCAGCACCCATCGCAGAAAAACCTGCTCCCACCAAGACACGATCTATGTCGGCGATAACTTGGAGCATGGTCGCCCGGACCAAGGGATTTGAACTCAAACGCCACAATGTTTTTTTCTCCGATGATTATCAGCGCGAGTTCGAGCAGATCTTCGATCGGGGTGAAATACCCGGCAATCCGACAATCTATTTGTGCGCCCAGGATCGGCAGTGTGGATCAAATGCTGCAGACCAAACAGAGGAACGACTGTTCATGTTGATCAATGCACCGGCTTTTGGCGATCGAGAAATACTTAACAAGGAGGAGTTAGTGAGATGTACAAACGCAGTATTAGATCGGCTCCTGGATTGCGGCCTGGAATTGGATACAAATACGCTTCAGATGGAAGTAACGCAGCCAGCCGATTTCGAGAAGCTGTTTCCAAGTTCGGGCGGCGCGCTGTATGGGGCGGCGATGCATGGTTGGATGGCCCCCTTTTCACGACATGGAACCAATACGAATATACCGGGCTTCTACTTGGCGAGCGGCAGCGTACACCCAGGCGCTGGCGTTCCTATGGCAACCCTTTCGGGAATGCTTGCGGCGGAGCAGATCATTTCGGACCTCGCTTCGACATAGATGTACCACCTGGGGGATATGCCTGGTGGTATATGGATGGCCTAAGTGACGACAATCAATTTGCCTTTACAATTATCGCCTTCATTGGCTCAGTGTTTTCACCTTACTATGCCTGGTCAGGCAGACACGACCCTCAAAACCATGTCTCCGTCAACGTCGCGTTGTACGGTAAATCCGGAAAACGATGGGCCATGACAGAACGCGGACGCAACGCACTTTCGCAGTCCAGGAATTCATTAGAAATTAGGCAAAGCGATCTTCACTGGAGCGGTTCAGATCTGGTGATTAATGTCCGGGAACGATCGGCGCCGATACCCAGGCAAGTCATCGGTTCTATTCGAATAACACCTGCCGGATTGAACAAAGACAGTTTTGCCCTCGATGTAAACGGAAAACATTTTTGGCACCCAATTGCTCCTAGCGCTCGATTTGTAGTCGATTTAAAGGATCCCGAATTTAGATCCTCCGGTTCGGCTTACATCGATTCCAATTGGGGGGCGGAACCGCTTGAAGACGCGTTTGATTATTGGGATTGGTCACGGGCCATGACAACCAGCGGCTCGGGAATATGTTATGATCTGATTTCGAAGTCCGGTGTTAAACGTCGCTCAGCGTTACGTTTCAACAAATCGGGTGATTGGTATGAGATTGATATGCCATTACGAAAATCGCTGGAACCAGGACCCATTTGGCGTGTCGCACGTGGAGCACCTTTGTTTGAATACAGCCCGGTCAAGACTCTGAGTGTTCTGGAAGATACGCCTTTTTATACGCGGTCAAAAATTTCTGCGTCATTCGATGGTGAAAATGTGATTGCGATGCATGAAAGCCTCGATTTGAACAGGTTTTCGCAAAACTGGGTAAAGTGCCTTTTGCCCTTCCGGATGCCGCGGATAACAATCTGAATCTCTGCGACTAGTCAGAGGCAGAATTGTCGCTTCTGGAGCGTTTCAACTTGTCAAGGCTGTACAACTGCCAGACCGCGAACCCGATTGCGGCAACAGCAAAAACGCCAAAATCAAGCATGGCAAATATCCTTGAATCAATCATGGCGCCCCTCCTCCAAAACCGAATGTTGGTCACTATTCAACCGCCAGACAGATGCGCTCAGCGCAATCGCAATTGAAACCCAGATCAAATAAGGTATCAGTATCAAGCCCGCAGTTTGGTTGATATACACAAAAACTACTATCTGTGCTGCAACGAAAATCCAAAGTAGCACAGCCTCAAATGTTGCCAGGCCCATCCGTTTCAAACCAAAGAAAATTGCTGACCACGCGGCATTTAATATCAGACCGACAAAATAGATCGTCATTGCAAGAGCACCCAAACCCTCGAACCCGGTAGTTTCCCACACCATCCATCCCGCCAATGCATTGATGGCATATAGCACTGTCCAAACAGTCGGGAACACCCAATTGGGAGGCTGCCATGAAGGCTTTCTCAGTTTCTCGAACCAGTCGTCGGGCGAAAAAATACCGCCGCTCGATGCTGCTGCAAAGTTCGCTGCAAGAAAGACCAGTAGCGACCAGCTCATCAGCTTATCCCAACCTGTGGCAAGAAACGTTTCAGATCACCATTTATAGCGCCCATCATGTTCTTCCAGTTTCGTTTTGTCCATTGCTCGGATCGACGTAACTTATTTGTATCCATTGCGAACATGACTTAATCAACGTCTGTACAATGCATCAGAGTGAAATCGCGGATCGCCTCTGCAACCAGCTTGGGAATTTCCTCGTGAACCAGATGTCCAAAACCATCGAAGACAATCAGTTTCCCATGCTTGAGATTTTTCGCTGTCCTTTTTGCCAGGTCAGGATCAATCGTTCCATCTGATCCGCCAATTATCTGTAATACGGGAATATCAAGCGAACGTAGCTGTGCTTCCATGTTTGTCAGGTCCCAATTCGCCATCATCGACAATGTGCCGGCCACATGATCGGATGACATCAAAGCTCGCTGATAGTAGTCCAACTCTTCTTCATCCAGGCGAGACCCAGTGGAACGGATCAAATTGATTACGCGCCGACGACTACCTGCACCAAATGCAAAAAGGCTGGGTGCAAAAGGGTTCAAGAACAGTAGCTTCGCTGCAGCCGGAAAGATCTGACCGGCAAATCCCTGGAAAGGATAAAAGGCACCATTAATTGCCACAAGCGCTCTCGGCCTGACAATCTCCGCTACTGTCATGTTTACCCCGATTGCTGCACCTGCAGAATGGCCAACGACCAACACAGGTTCGATCTCTACGCTTTTCAGGACCGCACCGATTGCATTGCTCACATTGTTAAGGCTGGGATTAGCTTGGACCAATGAGCCCGTAAATCCATGTCCAGGCAGATCCACCGCAATAACCGTGAAATCTTCGGAGAGAATGCGCATTACCTTGCTGAACGAATGTGTCGTTGCACCGCTACCATGCAGGAGCAAGATTTGCGGCCCGATACCCATTTGCTGGATGTGCCATTCGGTACCGTTTACATTTACGAACCGACTAGCCTCGTGATTTGGCCATGTCGGCCCTTCTTTCGCCCAGTTCATGGGCCTGTCATTCGATATCGCACAGGTTCCATCAGCTGCATGATTGAACGGCCTGCGAAAGCTTTCTGGCGCTTGCAAACGGCATTGGCACATAGACCGCATCCATTTGCTGCGCAATCTCTTGACAGAACCCTCCCGGGCGCTGACCGACATCAATGAGAATTGCGGGAATGGATGTCCTGCCGATCTGACGAGCCATTTGAAGCGCGTCTTCTGCCGCTTTTTTGCGCCCCCCTTTTCCAGATGCATCAATGTTGGCACTGCCATCCGTCATAACAATAATTGACGGCTCACGACCGCGTTTTCGTTCGTCATAAGCCAGAGCGAGTGCTGCCTTAAGGCCAATAGAAAGCGGCGTGCCTCCACCGCCGCGCAGAGAGGCCAGAGATCTTTTTGCCCGCGCCAACGCACGTGTCGGCGGCAGCAGGATCTCGGCTTCGCAGCCACGAAAGCTTATCAGAGAGACATGATCACGCCTGACATAGCTCTCTCCCAACAGGATTTCGATTGCGCCCTTGGCCTCAGACAGTCGGTTTAGCGCCGTTGAACCAGACGCATCCACTGCAAAAATCTTTGAAGATTCTGTACGATTTTTGTACTGGCGAAGGCGAAAATCAGCACTTCTGATCTTAATGCGGTTTGCTGGGAACCTTCCAAGGTTCCGCTGTTTTTGCCAGGGTGCTGCCGCACGCAAGGTCGCTATGAGATCAAGACGAGATCTGCCTTTCAAGCTACCTTCGCGGCTCGTCAGCGGCCTGCCACGAAAAGAGTTCTTGGTTGGTGCTCCCTGTCGCCCGACGTGGTTCCTTGCCAGACGCCTACTCTGATCGGCTTGTAGGAGCGCTAGTAGACCGGAAGGCAGCATGGATTCAATCGTATCAACGTCAATTTCATCGAACCGCGACATGTCCTGCGGATCAAGCTCGGGTTGATTGTCTGGTAGTGAAGGATCTGGTTGTTGATCGAATTCGTCTTCCGGTTTTTCCGTTTCCTGAGATGGAATCTGCAGAGCTCGATTTACAAGGGATAGTCGGATTGCGATGGCAATATCCGCCTCAGTAACCTCGGACCTACCTTCCATTCGACATATTGCTTTGGCCAGCTCTGTCATCTGTTTTGCCGGACGCATCGAGTTCAAACCAAATGCTGTTGTCAGATTGCAGATCTGTGCCAACAAATCGTCATTTATGAATGCCTTCTCCGTCCAAACATTTTCTGGTTGTCCACTAGGCAGCTGAACAGCTCGAAGGCTGATTTTACTCAAGTCTATGTGCAGCATTAAGCGATCTGAGAGTGCAGAGTTGAAACCAATATCGTCCGTTTCCGACTCGTCAAATGCAATTGTTGCAAAATGCGCAGGCACGGTTCGGCTTACGCCTTCCCGCTCGATCTGGATTTCTTTCCGATCGATCGCGGCCGTTAACTGCGCAACGCAATCGGATTCCATCAAGTTTGCCATCGGTAGAAGCACAATATTTTGATGTGCAAGGGACAGCATCCCCCGCATCTCCACCTTACGTCGTGCAGCAATTGTCCTCCCAATATCGATGCCACCAATTAACCTATCGGGTGTAATTCCCAACGGGATGTGCTGAATAATAGTTTCTTCTGGTAATTCGTTTTTGAGGACATCCATCCACATATCACGAACTGGGCCAGCATTTGCTTTCACTCGTATGCCGGCCAGATGAAATTGATCCTCGTGAACGAATTTCGCGAACAGGCGCGCCGCTAAAATCGCATCGGACCATAAAATTCTTTCCAGATCGCTCGGAGGTTGTACTGCAGCAAAAATTGCCTGGTCATGCTGCATTTCGGGCAGAGAATATCTCATCCAATACCTTTTCCACGCGTAACGTACCACGTGCATCATCAAGCGGATCACGACGCAGACGATGGCTGAGTGCTAAGGGCGCCATTTTCCGAACATTGTGTGGTTGAATTTTCTGCTCGCCGGATAATGCTGCGTCAGCACGGGCTGCCTTTATCAGTGTCAGTTCGCCTCGCAGCCCATCTGTTCCCAAAGCTATGCAAATTTGGGCAATCAGCGCCAGGATTTCATCTTCCAGCAAAATCTCCTCCAGTAGCTCACGAGCCTGGAGTATTCGGTTGCGAAAGACAGAGTCACGCCGCTTCCAGTTCCTGGCAAAGGAAGCAGGATCGGATTCAAAAGCTTCACGCCGTTTGATTACTTCCACTCGTTGCGCAACGTCATCAGGCGTAGAGATATCAACAGACAATCCAAACCGATCAAGGAGTTGTGGTCTCAGCTCTCCTTCTTCAGGATTGCCACTTCCAACCAGAACGAACTTAGCAGGATGTCTGATACTCAAACCCTCGCGCTCAACGACATTCCATCCCGAAGCAGCCACATCAAGCAATACGTCCACCAAGTGATCTTCGAGCAAATTCACTTCATCTATATACAGATAGCCGCGATTTGCTTTTGCAAGTAGGCCAGGCTCGAAAGATTTCTCACCGTCTATAAGCGCGCGTTCAATGTCGAGAGAACCAAGTATTCGATCTTCAGTAGCACCAAGCGGTAGATCAATGACTGGAACCTTCATGGAAACGGTCTTGGAAATGCTGGTTTTCCCCTGGCAATCGGGGCATAGGTTTTCTTTTGCTGACGGGTCGCAATTGTAGCGGCAAGCGCTGACTGCTTTCATCTCCGGCAACAAAGCTGCCAATCCACGAACAGCTGTGGTCTTGCCGGTACCCCTGTCTCCAAACGCCAACACTCCACCCAGTGCTGGATCAACAGCGGAAAGCAGCAAAGCATGCTTTAGGTCCTCTTGGCCGACAATTGCGGAAAATGGAAAGTTGATCGAATTCTTGCCCATTTCGATTGCTTCCTAAACGATCGATCGATCGTGATTTCGTAACAAATTCCGACGTCTATTGTGCGATATTATTGCGCCGCCAACGTGCGATAAGACCTTGGACTTCGATGCCAGCATCTGTTTGTCAAATTTGTTTGTCAAGTATTGACCGGGCCAATTGAATCAGACAATCCACCGGCAAACCGGAAGCGTTAAGCGAGGGAGGTCTTTCAGGAAGGCTTTTTTGCGGGAGCTTGCCAAAAGATAAATTTGTCCATTATAATTGACAAATTATATGTAAATTATATTTTACATATTGAACGATAATAGCCGGAGTTGCCGCCATGCGACCGAAGACGCCATTATTGGACCAAGTCAATCACCCAGAAGACATTAGGGCATTGCCAGATAACAGTTTGGATGTGCTGGCCGACGAGCTTCGCGCCGAGCTAATTGATGTAGTCTCAGTGACTGGCGGGCATTTTGGCGCTGGGTTGGGTGTCGTCGAGCTTACTGTCGCGCTTCATGCAGTTTTTGATACGCCACATGATAGGATAATCTGGGATGTAGGACACCAATGCTATCCACACAAAATCCTAACCGGTCGCCGTGACCGGATTCGCACTTTGCGCCAAGAAGGCGGACTATCCGGCTTCACCAAACGTGCCGAAAGCGAGTATGATCCGTTCGGCGCCGCGCATTCTTCGACTTCCATCTCGGCAGGGCTCGGCATGGTCGAAGCAGCCCGTCATTCCGGGATCGAGCGAAACGTTGTCTCCATAATTGGTGATGGCGCAATTACTGCAGGCATGGCCTATGAAGCAATGAACAATTCCGGCGGCATGGATGCACGTCAGATCGTCATTCTCAATGACAACGACATGTCGATCGCACCGCCGACCGGTGCAATGAGTCACTATCTTGCCAGATTGGTCTCAGGCAAAGCATATCGCTCAATGCGCGAATGCGCGAAACAATTTAATGAAAAACTACCTCGATTCTTTGCCGACACTGCACGAAAAACCGAGGAATACGCCCGAACTTTCTGGAATCAAGGCACGATGTTCGAGGAATTGGGCTTCTATTATGTCGGGCCGGTAGACGGTCATGACATTGGTGCGCTTCTATCAATCTTGAGAAACATCAAGGATAGTGATCGTGGCCCAATACTCCTGCACGTGATAACCGAAAAAGGGAAAGGTTATGGTCCGGCCGAGGGAGCTGCAGACAAACTTCATGCGGTTTCAAAGTTCGATGTCTTAACCGGTGTGCAATCGAAGAAGGCGCCCAGCGCCCCATCCTTCACCAGCGTTTTTGGTAATTCACTCGTCGCAGAAGCCAAAAAGGACGAGCGGATCATTGGAATAACCGCAGCTATGCCGAGCGGTACAGGCATCGACATATTCGGGAAAGCCTTCCCTGAGCGAACGTATGACGTTGGAATAGCAGAGCAACACGCAGTGACTTTCGCTGCTGGTTTAGCAGCAGACGGCTACAAACCATTTTGCGCGATTTATTCGACATTCCTGCAACGCGCCTACGATCAGGTCGTTCACGATGTGTCAATTCAAGCCCTACCTGTCCGATTTGCCATTGACCGCGCCGGATTTGTTGGCGCCGATGGCGCAACTCATGCCGGTTCTTTTGACATAGCTTACCTCGCCTGCCTTCCGGATTTCACGGTTATGGCAGCCGCGGATGAAGCAGATCTGGTAAATATGGTCGCGACAGCTGCGGCATTTGACGATGGTCCAATTTCGTTTAGATATCCCCGCGGCGCAGGATTTGGTATTGAGCTGCCGAAAATCGGTACGGTCCTGGAAATTGGAAAGGGCCGGATCATGATTGAAGGCTCAAAAGTGGCGCTTCTATCATTTGGATCCCGGCTGAATGATTGCCTCATTGCAGCCGATGAACTGGAACGCTACGGGCTTTCAACGACTGTCGCCGATGCGCGTTTTGCGAAACCTCTTGATGCAGAACTAACAGAATGGCTAGCGCGTGAGCATGAACTCCTTATTACAATCGAAGAAGGTTCGAGAGGTGGCTTCGGCGCAATTGTACTACATCATCTTGCAGAAAATGGCCTTCTTGATTGCGGTCTGAAGATTCGTACCATGACAATGCCGGATGTCTATGTCGAACAGATGCAACCCTCGGCCATGATTGAACGCGCCGGACTGGACCACACCGGAATTGTTTCGACCGTTTTCAGCGCCCTGGGCCATGATAAGCTAACGAGAGCGATAGCCTAATGTTCTTTAACCGGTCAGTTTGATCAGTTCTGCCAAGCTGTGCGCATCCATTTTTCGTTGGATTCGCGAGCGATGGATTTCGATGGTTCGTTCACTGATACCAAATTCAATGGCTATTTGCTTGTTTGTCTTGCCAAGTACCAGATTTTCTAAAACCTCGCTCTCACGTGCTGTCAGGGCGCTTAACCGACGTTGAATCTCTTCCTTCGGCACTCCCGGCCTAGGGTTGTTTTCCAGGTGGCATATTGCGTCTTCGATCGAAGACAACAGTGTTTCAGCGCGCACCGGTTTTTCGATAAAGTCAATTGCGCCTTTCTTCATCGCCCGAACGGCAGCAGGTATGTCGCCGTGGCCGGTCAGGATTATGATCGGCAAGGGAGACCCCTGCTCTGACAGGAGGTCTTGCAGATCCAGTCCAGACATTCCTGGCATTTTGATATCCAAGAGAACACAACCAGGAAATTTCGGATCGCGATCATTTACGAAGTCTTCAGCGGATTTGTAGGGTATCGGATCAAGGCCGTGAGCGGACAACAATGCGGACAATGAATGCAGTACTGCTGCATCGTCATCGACAACATAAATTTTCAAGTTTTTGCGTAACGACATTCTACTTATTGCTGCTGACCGGCAATGAAAATCTTATTTCGGTACCTGTCTCGCTTTGAACGTGCCAAATTCGACCTCCATGCGCTTCGACAACCGAACGGCAAAGAGATAAGCCCATACCCATACCCCCCGTTGTTGAACCAATGAATGGATCAAAAAGTGAAGATTTCAGTTCACTAGCAATTCCCGGACCTGAATCCCGAATTGAAACTTCAACTATGTCGCCCTTTAACCGTGTCAACAAATCAATTTCTCCCGGCCTTTCTCCTATCGCGTTAATGCTATTGCTGACAAGGTTCAATATCACCTGTCCAATCTGTACCGGATCAATATTGAGAGGCTGAATCTGATGATCAAAGTCTGTCCGCAGTTCTGCTAGGCAAGTGGTTTTGCTGGCAATCAAAGCCAGTTCTGCGGCCTGACCAATCACTTGGTGGATATTAGCCGTTTCCATCGACAATTCGCCTGTGGAGATGAAACTCCTCAATCGTCGTACGAGATTCGCCGCCCGCGAGGTTTCGTTCACTGCGTCTTCTATGTTCTCCAATACATGATTAGGTATCTTGATACCACTATTGTGCAGCTCCTGCTTACACGCGCTGACGTAGTTTGAAATTGCTGCCAATGGCTGGTTCAACTCGTGCGCTAAAGCGCCTGCCAGCTCTCCCATCGAGCTCTTTCGCGCGGCATCCAACAACGTCAAACGCATCTTCGTAGTATCGGCTTCGGCCCTTCTTTGCGCGAGAACTGCGGCTCGTTCACGATTAAGGCTATTTAACGCAAACAGTGCTCGCCTGATTATTCTCAGCACTTCCCGATCGATCAAGCTGAACGGTTTGCTCCGCCCAAGGCGTTCTTGTCGCCACAATGCAAATGAGCCTCTAGGTGAAAGTCGCTTGACCCCGTTGGTTTCTATCGTCTCGACCTTGTCAGGCTTACCGGCCCACTTTACCTCGTGCTCATACTGCTCACGTATTAACACAAGATAATCCTCACCATCTTCAGAAAGTTCGAGGTAGGCAGCACCGGAAGCCCTGGAAATCTGATCTGCCGTCAGCTTAGTAAATTTGCCTAGATCGTCGGTTAGTGCAATTCCGTCATCCAACTGAGATGCCAAGGTTGAGAAATCAATTTTCATTTTTGGCAATGTACCGAAGTCGGCAATGTTTCCGCCAATACAAAGAACAAGACCTTCAGCGTCCACCAGCGACATTAGTTGTTCTGAAAATTCATCAACCAGTTGCTCGAGATCGGAATTAGTGCGTGCAATTGCTTCCAGATCAAATGCTGTTCTTTCTGCTGCGATGCTACGCCGAAGAAGCGCTGTATTTTCGACATTCTGAAGTAAAGCAGATATTGTACCACCCAGCATTTCGCAAAAACGCAAGCGGCTTGAACTGACATAGTGAGGTGAGTAGTGGTGACAGGCTACAAGGCCCCACAATTCGTCATTTGAGACAAGTGAGATCGACATGCTTGCATCAACACCCATATTTCTCAGATATTGAATATGAACTGGTGCGACGGCTCGCAGCTTGGAAAATGTCAGATCCAGTGGAGACGTAGAATCCGCATTAGCACGTTCATTGCCGGAGGTTAGAATTGGAATGGGCACGGCGTTAATGTCCGGAATTGCCCTGATCAGATTCAAGGTGAAGTGACGCCGCGCGGGATTGGGGATGTCCGAAGCAGGGTAATGCAATCCCAAAAAGCTGTCCGGCCGATTTGTACTCTCCGCAATCACTTGCCCATGCAAATCTTCGGCAAAACGATAAATCATGACACGGTCAAATCCTGTCACCTCACGTATTACGGACGCAGATGCGTCGGCAAGAGGTTGTAATGAACCAGGCTTCAACAGATCGGAAATTATTCGCTGCCGGAGTTTGTCCTGTTGCCAGATTTCACTGTAATTTTGCTCAAAATTAAGCAGTTCCAGAATTAGGTGTCGGCCATTTCGATGTGCAAGACATTCAACTGTTTCACTATTGCTTTCGTTCGCTGGCAGTTCCAGATAAGCAGGGCGCAAAAGATGTGGACTGACCGGGTCAAGCTGTCGTTCCAGCAATTGATTGCACTGTGTCTCACCAACTAATTCAAAGAGTTTTGATTTAGTTGGGTCTGGCGGTAAATCTCCAACAAAATCCGAGAGATTTTCGCTGAAATGAGTGATAATCAAGTTATCCAGATCGACGGCCAGAAGGGCTCCATTCGGCTGGATCGAGCCGATTATGTGTATCGGTTCAGTATCGCAGGATGTCAGATCTATCGGGTCTGAGTTCATTTTTCGCCAACTGCACCAACATCTTCGCAAGTTCCCAATATGTCTTTCAATGATGAGAATGTTTGAAGCGCGGAATTAACGATTATTGGTCGATATTGGGCAGTCTGCCAATTTGCTTCGATCAATGCCAATGCCGATTTCCACTGATCGTTACCTTCACTCTTGCACCATTGCCAGTATTGCTGCCCACCAATTGCATCAGATTTCAGCAGGTTGGAAACCGAGTTACTCATCATTATGCCGCCAAGGACAGAACCGTCGACGACATATGCGACGCCCGCCAACCTGCCAGGATCTTTCACTTCCGGAACCGAAAAGCTGTCTGAAGATTGCACCAAACTGGATTTGTCAGAACCATTTAATGCAATTACATCTCTTTCGAGCATAGGCGCTCTCGGTACATAGTGATAACCAGCGATTTGGTCCTTATATTTCTTACAGGCACGCAGCATTTGGCAGTCGATCTTCTGGTAAAAGATCAAAAACCGATGCATCAGCGAAATGTAATCAGGTATATTTAGTGAACCATCAAGAAGCCGTTGGAATACAGGCATCTCATGCAGACTTTCATGGAGACTATGAGTCTTTTCTCGTAGCTGGTGTCGACCTGGATTCTGCTGAAAATTCATCTGGCTGTCCGCTTCTCGAATAGTGAACGGCGGCTATCTTACCAATCCACAAACAATGTGCACGTAAGCAAAAAACCAGTCAACTCAATCGAGTCTAACGCCGCGCGACGGCTACTATCCGCCGGTGCGTCGATCGAGTAACTTCTGAGCCTTTGCCATTGCATCTTCGGCATCAGAGGCCATTTCGTCAGCGCCAATTTCTCTCCAGATTGCCGGCCTGTTTGCAAATCCATTTCCGCCAACCATCACAAAGACGTCGGGATTAACTGAACATGCCCGCAAACCTCTAATCTCTTCAGTAAGGCCGTACGCCAACTCTTCGGTTGAAGCTGTCAGACCGATTATATCGAACCAAGTCTTTTCAACAATTTTTGTCAGTTCATCACCCGTCCGCAAATCCGGGCCACCCGAAACAAACCATCCATCCAATTCAAATATCTTGGAAACGACCAGAATTCCAAATGCATGCTGTTCAGAGGGCGAACTTGCAAGAATGATGTTGTGCACCGGTCCCTCTCCTGGCGTCTTATTATCACCGGAAGACAAGCGATGAACCAGAATGTGCAGTTTGCCCAGACCCATTGTGACCTCGGCAAAACTTAGCTCATCTGAAAGCCAACGCTCACCAAGGTCTTGCGCTGCCAAGGTGAACAGTCCAAGGCAGATCTTGCGCAGCGGAACTCCCTTATCAATTTTGGCTTGAACGAAATCCAAACAGTCTTCGTGCTCTCCATTGAGAATAAGCTGCCGAAAAATCTCGAACTCTTCATCGCTTAGACGCGATCTTAATGCACCCGATGTTACTTCATTGCTACTGCTAGCGGCATAAATTTGGGGGATTACCTTGTTTTTCAGAATTCTACGTAGAGTCCTTTGGAATTGCTCCTCATGATCTACGACTTTTTCCGCACTTACAGTCCCCTTGGTGGCAAAACCTCGATCCGCATTAGTATTATCGCTTGCAATGAATAAACGCGGTGCGTCTAGTCTTTGCTTAGACATCACTGAAGCCCCGTCTTTCCTCCACATGCCCCGCACTCTTCGCATGGGCCAATTTATGGTATCGACAAAATGTCACAGCTGTCTATCAGGGGAACCTACGTATATGCCCTGGGGAAACGTAAAGTGGTCTACGCAACCGAAGCTTATGAAAATCTCGTTCTCGAGCGGGCTGGCGGTAACCACGGCAAGGCGAAACATTAGCCATCTGAAACTAAACAAACACCATCAACGCCAATCATTGCTTCGTATATCGTGTTGATGAACAAGATTTTTCGAGACTTGAAGCTTCGGCATGATGCCGGTCTTATCAATGTCGCTCCAGGCAATCGTACAAGAGAGATAATCTCGGCGCATCAAACAGTTGGCTAGTGCCAATTAGAAAATGGCATGTTCGCCGCGATCCAACGATATTTGTCCACTTATTAGGTCATCGTAATAGTCAAACAACGTTTCGGAACCAAACGAAGGTGTCGCTGCTTCGCTGTATTGGTTTGTATCTGAATCAAGAACCAGCATGGATTCTGTTGCATAATATCGTCCGATTTTTGCCAGTTCCGCCTCTTTTGCTATAGGAGATGAAACAAATCCGAACAGAGAAAGTGCTCCGGAGATGGCACTAAATAATCCAACGGGGACGTGAAGAAACCGGGGTGGCTTTCCAAGTTTTTGAAACAAGTACTCGCCTTGTTCCTTGGGCGTAATTGCGCTGCCTGGTCCACCAATAGGCAGCACCTTTTTTTTCAACTCTGATGATGTCAGGCAAAGGACCAGATATTTGGCGAGGTCTGTGTCGCTTATCGGTTTGCAGGCCGTCAGCTCACCGTTACCAAACAACAAGAAAGGTTTGCCCCTTTTTAGGCGATCGATCTGGCCCGAAAGCGATTTGAAAAATGCCGTTGGACGCACGATCGAAAATTCCATTCCAGAGTCAATCAACAGATTTTCAAATGCCAGCTTAGCTTTCTGAAATTCCAGTCTTGGCTTCTGGACACAGATTGCGGAAAGCAAAATCATTTGGGGAATTTCGTGTTCCAACGCAGCAGACAATGCACTTGCATTTACAGAGTAGTCAATTGCCCATGCATCCTCCGGCATACCCGTCCGGGATGCAATGCAGGATATGATTGCATCAATTCGTCCAATCGCCGTGAGTTCTTTTGTAATGGCAAGTGGATCCCGAAATTCAATGGCACGCAGTTCTGACCTTGCAAGGCTCGTTCTCAATTTTCTATCAACCGACAAACTTCTCGATCGGACAAAACAGATCACATCGTGGCCTTGTGCTACCAATTGATCAACCGTTGCACGACCGATTGTACCTGTTGCACCCAAAACCAGCACACGCTTTGCTCTGCTTTTCAAATTGATATTTTCCTCGAGTGAAATATCGCCCCCCCTAATTCAGTAGGTTTCTCAGAAAACAGATGACCGATGTGATCTGTCTTACAAATACTTGACTTATGTCAACATAATTTGACATAATTGTGTAATAATTTATTGACAATTTGGGAGGTTTAGATGCGCATTGTCCTGGTTCATCCGAACTACCACTCTGGTGGCGCCGAGATTGCCGGTAACTGGCCACCTGCCTGGGTCGCCTATTTGGCTGGGCATCTTAGAACTGCAGGTTATTCCGACATTCACTTCATCGATGCCATGACAAATCACATCGATGATGATGAGCTTCGCAGAATGCTTGGTCAACTGAAGCCCGATGTTATTGGCACCACGGCAATAACGCCTTCCATTTATGTGGCAGAACAAGTCCTTAAAATTGCCCAAGAGGAATGTCCCAGCGCGGTTCGAGTGCTTGGAGGTGTCCATGCGACCTTTATGTACAAACAGGTGTTGTCAGAAGCGCCTTGGATCGACGTGATCGTCCGGGGCGAAGGCGAGGAAATTTTTCAAAACCTGATTCGCAGCATTGATGCCGGCGACTGGCCCAACAACCGCAAGAAGATAAAAGGGTTAGCATTCCGGGAAGGAGAAAAAATAGTCGCTACTCAAGCTGCTTCGACCGTCAAGAATCTTGATGCGATTGACCCGGATTGGTCATTGTTGGAGTGGTCAAAATATATCTATGTCCCGCTAGGTGTAAGGGTTGCCATACCCAATCTAGCGCGCGGATGCCCGTTCACTTGTTCCTTCTGCTCGCAATGGAAATTCTGGCGTGACTATCGGATTCGTGAACCCAAGAAGGTAGTGGACGAGATTGAATGCCTGGTCGACGATCATGGCGTTGGCTTCTTTATACTCGCGGATGAGGAGCCAACCATAAACCGCAAGAAGTTTGTCCAGTTTTGCGAGGAACTGATCGAACGCGGCCTGCCAGATCGTATCAAATGGGGCATCAATACCCGCGTGACAGATATTATGCGCGACAAGGAGTTGCTGCCACTATATCGCCGTGCGGGTCTGGTGCACGTCTCACTTGGGACAGAAGCTGCTGCACAGCTCAAACTCGATCAATTCAATAAGGAAACCAAAGTCGAAGAGAACAGGGAGGCAATCCGCCTATTACGCGAGGCCGACATTTTTACGGAAGCACAGTTTATCGTTGGCCTAGACAATGAAACACCAGAAACTCTGGAAGAGACATTCCAGATGGCTTGGGACTGGCAACCTGATTTAGCTAACTGGTCGATGTATACGCCTTGGCCCTTCACACCGTTATTCCAGGAGTTGCGAGATAAAGTCGAAGTTTTTGACTTTTCCAAATACAATTTCGTCACGCCTATAATGGCACCGGAGGCAATGGATCGGGCGACGTTGCTGGATCGTGTCATGCATAACTATCGCCGGTTCTATATGCGCAAAGCACTGTTTTACTATCCTTGGCGTGGAACCGGTTTTCGTCGACGCTACCTGCTGGGTTGTTTGAAAGCGTTTCTGAAGGCGGGATTTGCGCGAACATTCTATGATTTGGGTAAGGCAAATTACTGGGGACCACAGTCGAAAAAGAAGGTGGACTTTCACTTCGATCACAGCCGGCAGATAGCGGAAGCACAAACCGCTGATTGGGAAGCTGCAGCAGACCGTGTCGCGCGTGCTGCTGAACGTCGCAAAGCTATTCGTGCGCAAGGTAAGGACCGGGCAAAAGAACGTGCTGCGGTAATGGCCTGTGGTGGAGGCGAGCAACAACTCACTGAGAGCGCCCCAAAAGTTGCTGGAGGTTAAAAGTGGGTGATCAAACCATTGTTGGGTTGCCAGTTGCTGTGGAGGGAGCTGGCACAATCGGTCCAAATTCAGTAACACAACTTGGAAATTCGGTCGCAGCCATACTAGGAAACGATGCAAGAGAAACGCTATTTCGGATGGCCGGCTTGGAGGGCCTATTGCTCTGTCCTCCAGAAAACATGATCGATGAGTCTATTCCAAACGCATTGTTCCGAGCCCTCTGGCAAATCTTCCCCGAAACCGCATCTGATATGGCCGCGGAAGCCGGAAGAAGAACCGCAGATTATGTGATCGAAAACCGTATTCCGCGCTTTGTGCAGATGATAATGCGTGTCGCTCCGCGTTATTTGTCAGCGCAAATGTTGATGCAGGCCATCCGAAAGAATGCATGGACCTTTGTTGGCTCTGGTCATTGCCAGATAGCCACACAAGGTCGTTTATTGATCACTATTTCAGATAATCCGCTCGTTATGCCTGATTGTGTCTGGCACGCAGCAGTATTTGAACGGTTGTTTGAGCGGTTGGTGGCGAATGGAACCACTGTCAATCATACAGACTACTGCAGCGGGAATACACCGGTTTGCCGATTCGAAATAAGGCTACCCACCTCATGAAAAACTTCATCTTCGATTGGTCTCATTGTCACTATTTACGATGCCATACCTACACAGATCTCTCATCGCAGAACAATGGATACAACGAGCCCATTTCTATAATTGCTGCAGCCACCGATTCACGGTGGAGTTTGAACCAATTACCAAACTTGATCACGCATCCAAAAACGGAATGCAGAATTAATGCGCAACAGGTTGCAACTATGAAAGGACAACCAATGAACCAGCACCATGCTGCAAGATGTATATCGCTACTAAACCATTGAGTAATAGCATAAATATTGAACCGCCTGATGCTCCCCAAGAGTTTGTTCTGGAGGATTTTTTTTCGGGTAGAACGATCGCTAACGCCAAATTTTTGGCAATAAACGGCGTCGTTCGTAAGTTCCGAATCGACATTACTGGGACCTGGGAAGACAATTCGCTGAGACTGCATGAACAGTTTGAATTTGACAACGGCGAGACGGACACGAAGAACTGGCTTTTCAAGAAAATTGCCGACGGGAAATACATCGCAAACCGCGAGGATATGCTCAAGCCAGTTGAGGCAACATTACGAAACCGAACATTGAGATATACATACCTGATTTATTTGAACTCTACCGACCAAAGCAATGTTGTTCGCTTTAGGGACTGGATCACTATGACTGACGACCGAACGCTGAAAAATACGGCCATTGTTTTCAAGTTTGGGATCCCTGTCGGTTTTGTAACCGGCTCATTTCAAAAGCAGGATTGAGAACTTGGTACATAGCAAGTCTTATCATCGTCTGGTCAACTACTACCAAAAATTGCCCCGCAAACCTGGTGGCTACCGTTTTCGGTATTTAGCATCCATCGTAAGTGCTATCGCAAAGACTCCTGGTGAAACGTCTGAACTGTTCGTGATGATTGAATGAGCACCGTTACAGATCACCCACTGCGTTACGATTTGGCCAACGAGCTACATGCGCGTCCGTTCCCTCCACTTAAACCGCCGCAAAGTATTTCATATTTAGTAATAAAGCAGCCAAAAGACGCTGCCGGACGGGATCGGGGGATCGATCGTGACCATCTGATCGAGTTGCTTAACCGGCATGGAGCGCCACATCCGAAGCCGGGAGCCACCCATTACTTTGGAAAACTGGGCGATCACCTGCTAAAATGGGAAAGCCATACGGAAATCGTTACCTACACCTTGTTCCGCCAAGGTAGCGAAAAGGATCCCTTTGATGGTTCCACACTTAAATTGCTTCCGGAGGACTGGTTAGCAAAGGTTCCCGGCCATCGAGTAGCGTCGGCCTTGGTAAGGCTGGAGGAACTTGATGATCAGCGCAAAATCGATGAACGTCTGAATGACTGGTTTGTTTCCGAGAGCCTTGTAGCAAGCCGCGCATTGGAAGGAAATGCGATTATTGCCGGAGACTTCAGAATTGATGCAACCGGCCAGACACGGTTTGCAGTCTTTGTTCAGTCACATTCCAACCCAAGAAAATTGGGCCGTTTAGTCCAATTACTGCTGGAAATCGAAACGTATAAATCCATGTCAATGTTGGGTTTTGCACGAGTTGGAGAGTTATCAGAAAGCATTGGCAGAACTGACCGAGAACTGACTAGATTGCTCGAAGGCATGGCTGGCAATCAAATGGATCCAGACCTTACCTTAAAAGCTTTGCTGGCTGTTTCTTCGGATCTGGAAAATCTAGTAGCGCAGAACAGTTTTCGATTTGGTGCTACCAGAGCCTATGAAGCTATAGTCCAGCAACGTATTGAAGCTCTGCGGGAATCTGGGTTTGAAGATCAACAGACAATTGCCGATTTTATGTCGCGTCGCTTTGACCCTGCCATGCGAACAGTGAAATCGGCCGAAACCCGCCTCAGTAAGATGGCGGAACGAGCATTAAGAGCGGGTGACCTACTTCGCACTCAGGTCGATGTCGAACGCTCTGCGCAAAATCAAAAGCTGCTTCAAAGCATGGATCGGCGGGCTGATCTTCAACTCCGATTGCAAAGGACCGTGGAGGGT
This sequence comes from Salaquimonas sp., assembly GCA_028289365.1. Taxonomy (GTDB): domain Bacteria; phylum Pseudomonadota; class Alphaproteobacteria; order Rhizobiales; family Rhizobiaceae; genus BOKV01. The sequence goes on from JANQQM010000060.1 coordinate 37,456, forward strand.
CTGTCGGTTGTCGCAATCAGCTATTATGCCGTAAATCTGGCCGTAAATATCCTGGCGCCGTTTGCATCAGATTTAGGGTTGTCCAAAATCGCTCTTACAGCGATTACTACCCCTGTAATCATCCTGGGTGTTTGGTATCTAATCCGACAGATAAGAAAGCAGGTTACGTAACTCCAGCCCGTTGGAAGTTTGCGAGGCAATGGCATAGAAGAACCGTCTGTAGGAACTCCTTTCCAGATCTAAGTACTTTTGAGGGAGCGTAGTAACGGCATCTTGAAATTTGACCGAGTTGTATTGCGTCGGTTTGCCAACACAGTTTTGAGTGAAAGTTTTAGGTGCATTAGTCCGCTAATTTCGCAATAGGTTGCTCAGCAATCAATGGACTGGACTTCTGTGGTAATTCGAGCATGCATGGGGTGTCTCCAGCCCGCATTTGCGGGCTTTGGTCAGTGACAGCGGCAATTGCTGTTTGTTGCTAACCAAAGGAGACTAATATGACCGAATCCCATCAAATAAATAGAAAAAATGTTTCGTCCAAATCAGCGACGTCGACCAAGTCTGGACTACTGATAAAGCTCCTCAAGTCAAAGCATGGCGTAAGCCTTGCGCAGCTTCAGGAAGCAAGCGGTTGGCAAGCTCATTCGGTACGGGGCTTTCTGTCCGGAACCGTGCGCAAGAAGTTGGGTCTGAACCTTGAGCCGGTTGTCGGAAGAAACGGTTCAAGACGCTACCGCATCATCGGTTAGCTTCATGGTATTGTCAGATGTAGAAGAAGCCGTCGACCGGTTTGGTGATCTTGGGCCCGATGAACTGCAACGGCTTTGGGTAACGTATTTTGAGGTTCCTGCCCCAAAACAAATCAGCCGCCAAGTGATGCTTGGGGCGATAGCCTATCGCCTGCAGGAACGCGTTCTGGGAGGACTGCAAACCAAGACAAAGCGACAGCTCGATGACCTGGCAAGAAATCAGGAAGTCAAACGCCTGCGACGCGATCGGACGCGGTATCGGATCAAACCAGGGACCAGATTGTTGCGCGAATGGCAGGGTCGAACCTATGAGGTGATTGCGGTTAGCGATAGATGTTTCCTGTTTGATGGCAAACGCTATAGATCGCTTTCTGAGATAGCCCGTGTCATTACAGGTACCCAATGGTCCGGTCCGCGCTTCTTTGGTCTCAAGCAGGCTTTGAAACATGGATAAGCCTATTGGGAGGGTCGTTCGTAAACGCTGCGCGATCTATACGCGCAAGTCGACCGAGGAAGGCTTAGATCAAGCCTTCAACTCGCTTGATGCCCAACAGGAAGCCTGTGCCGCTTATGTGGCCTCACAAAAGCATGAAGGTTGGTTGCTATCTGAGAGGCCCTATGACGATGGCGGACTGTCGGGTGGTTCCATGCAGCGCCCTGCCCTATTGGCCTTGTTAGAAGACATCAAAGAAAAGCGCGTCGATATTGTCGTCGTCTACAAGGTAGATCGTCTCACCCGATCGCTTGCCGACTTTGCCAAACTGACTGAGTTATTTGATGCCCATGGTGCCTCCTTCGTCTCGGTAACCCAACAGTTCAACACCTCAACTTCCATGGGTCGACTGACTTTGAATGTACTGCTGTCCTTTGCTCAGTTTGAACGCGAAGTTGCCGGCGAGCGTATCCGCGATAAGATTGCGCTATCGAAACAGCGCGGTATGTGGATGGGCGGTCTTCCGCCTTTGGGATATGATCCAAAAGATAAGCAGCTCGTGGTCAATGCCTGCGAAGCCAAAACGGTTCGTCATATCTATCAGAGCTATCTCGATTGTGGTTCGCTGGTTGAGCTCAAAGACAAACTCGATAACGAAGGTGTCGTCTCAAAGAAGCGCCACTTCGAGAACGGCAAGACATTCGGCGGTGTACCGATCACGCGAGGGGCGCTGTACCAGATCCTGCGTAATCGGATCTATCGTGGCGAAATTGCCCATCGTGGCCAGATCTACCAAGGCAATCACAAAGCGATTGTCGATCCCGATTTGTGGGATCAGGTGCAGGCTAAATTGATTGAGAGAGGACGACGCGCCAGAACCAATACCGACAGATCGAAGGACAATGAGGTAACCAAACTAATGCCAGCTTTGCTCACTGGGTTAGTATTTGATGCCCAAGGCAATCGTCTGACACCGACACATACCAAGAATAGAGGCAAACGCTACTGCTACTATGTCTCTGCATCGCTGGTACGCGGAAAGAAAGCGACCGATGGCATCCGTATCCCGGCTGCCGATCTGGAACAATTGGTACTGAACAAACTTGCCAAAAGACTGCGCGATCCAAGCTGGTTGACTATTCACTTCGGCGCCAAGCTAGAAGCACACCAAATCGAACGGCTGATTAAGGGTGGTCAGACGCTATCCGAACGCTTCTTGCAACACGACCAAAACCTGGTCCGTGCTCTGATCGATCGGGTCATCATCGAAAAGCCGTCAATCATCATCTGGCTAAAGGCCGACACCATAATCGAGCAATTGACAGCAATTGAACATTCATTGGTCTGCATCGAACCTGTCGAAGAAACCATTGTGATCAAGATTGACGCTCACAGATTGCGCTGCGGCAAGCAGGTCAAATTAATCATCGGTGATGCTCGAGCTGATCGGCACCAAATCGATGACATACTTCTAAAACTCATAATCGATGCTAGACGCTGGTTTGAAGAACTAAAATCTGGCAAGCGCCACTCTATTGCGCATATCGCGCGGGTGGAAAAACGAGAGCAATCCGACATCAGTCGCAGCCTGTCACTTGCATTCCTGGCACCAGATATTGTCGAGATGATCGTGACGGGCACCCAGCCTTTGACGCTGACAACTGAGAGGCTAAGAGCTGCGCGGCCTCTACCACCAAGCTGGTCCAAACAACGTAGCATACTGCTCGACCAGTCTTGAGCACACTACCAAGCCATGCGGGCATTCTGACCGACAGAGACTTGGACGCCTATTCCCTGGCTTTTTGCTAATTATCTTTGATCTGACTGCCAAGTCATGTGGTCATGAAGGCCGCAAACCCCTGATAACTCTACACAAGCCGGCAGAGACCGCAAAATCGGCTAATTATGTAGGACTGTTTGGCTGTGCTTGCAGTCGAGAGCGAACCGCTCTCCGGTGTTTTGCCTGTAAAAACAGGGAAAAAACAGGGAAATAACGCGATATTGGGGCTTTTCGGCCGATCTGCGTCGATCAACGCATTGAGAACACTGCATTCCATTAGATAGTTCCCGTGAGAATTTAACAGGTGTATTTCCCCGATTAACACGGCAGTATTTGCATCGAACTGGTACGGGAATGGTGCCGCTTGATTAAGAATATTCGCAAAATCGGCACTGTATCGGCCGTCGTAACTAGCGCTTAAATAACTGTTCTATATCGATATTTAGCGCTTTGGCGATACGTTCCAATACTTCGACTGACGGATTGCGGCGGCCACGCTCAACACCACTTAGATAGGTTTGATGGATTTCGGCACGATGTGCCAGCTCCTCCTGCGACAGGTCTTTTTCCCGGCGCAGACGCTGGACGTTAACTCCGACTCGCTTTTTTGCCTCCATCCAGCCAGATGGGCGGCCAGATCAAGGATTTATCCATAGACTATAAGTTATAATTGAGCATCAATGCATAATTGCTAGCAAAACACGAACCGGACGATGAGGTTCATAAGAACATGCGATCAATATTATGACTTATAATCTAAGTAACGGCCGTTCAGAGCTCCTGGCGCCAAATTGTCTGTTGCCAGCCAGAGATGTTATTGCCGATGACAACCTGATCCCAAAACTGGCGGGAATATATGCTTGGTGGTTCCGCGATGCACCATCAAAAATACCACAGATAGGAACGGACAGCCGTGACGGTTATCATTTGCTGTATGTTGGTATTGCGCCCCGTCGGCCAAGCCGGGCCGGGATTGAAAGTCGGAGCAATCTGCGCAAACGGATCCTAAAGTGCCATCTCGGTGGCCAGATCGGCAATTCCACATTGCGACTCTCATTGGCAGCACTGCTTACTGAAGAACAGAATTTCAGCATCTCACGGCGCCCAAGCGGAAAACGGCAGATGAGCAAGTCAGACGAGACCAAACTCACCGATTGGTTATCAAGCAATGCCGCACTATCCTTCATGACCTGCAATGCACCGTGGGAGATTGAAAAAGATCTGCTTACTTCGGATCTGGCACTACCGCTGAACATTGCCGGGTCGAAGCACTCCTTTCGTACCACCTTGACCCGGATGCGGTCGCAATGCGCAATTGCGTAGAGGCAAGACACGCAGTCTGATAGTTCAATTGTGTGATCTGATCAGTTTTTATAGCTGCTCCTGGTATGAAGGCATTAAGAAGCAAATGGCTAGGTGCGATACAGGAGGCACCCCATGACACTGACGATCCGAAAGGCGACACCGGACGATGCACCCATACTTGTGCGCGTTGTCGACATGGCAAGTGAGGGAGTGGTGCCTACGCTCTGGGCTGAGATGGCCCCTCCGAATATGGACGGCATCGGTGTCGGGCGCGCGATGGTTGCCGCAAAGGACGGTGAATTCAGCTATCGAAACGGGTTCATCGCCGAACACGATGGTATGAAACTGGGCGGACTAATCGGTTACGTCCTACCGACCACGCCGCAGCCAGTAGGGCCCGACATTCCCGAGGTATTTGTCGGTGTCGAGGAACTCGCGCAGCTCACACCGGGTTATTGGTACATCAATTTTATGGCAGCCGTGCCTGAAGGGCGACGGCAAGGTGTGGGCGCTGCCCTGCTGAACGAGGCTGAGGAGCAGGCACGAGAAGGTTCTTGCCCAGGTCTCGCGCTGATCGTAGCCGCCACAAACGAAACCGCCATAAGCATCTACCGGCGGGCGGGGTACACTGAGCGTGCACGGCGGCCGTTCGACCTGTCTGACTATGGCGAAGATCCAACAGAAGCAGTGCTGATGGTGAAGGAGCTCGACTAGCTATCTGAGCACCAACGAGTGTGAATTTCGGTCTCTGCCTGTCTTGACAATACGTGCTGTCCGAAAACGGTCATTAGCACGGTTGCAGCAAATTGCAGAAAAGTTCACGAGTTGACTTCGCATGTGACCAAAACAGTGCCGATTGTAATGCGATGCAGCGAAGTTCTGTTTAGAGCCCAACTTACTCATTCGTCGGTGTGCAGCGAACGGCTGCTTTCGAATGCCAATGCACGATTAGGGATGCATCTTCGCGCCCTTGGTTATCTTGTCGACGGTCTTTTTGTCATGACGGAGCGCAAGGCCAACAAGGTTCAGGTTTTCCGTCCCGAATTCTTTGACCGCGGCGCGATTTGCAGCGTCATGACCAGTCTTGAACATGTCCTCAATATAGATCGCCATATCGACGCCTCGGGTAAGCGCGCGCGCGTGGATCTTTTTCAAACCCGCCCCATCCGTAGCGAGCACGATCATCGGTTGAACGATCAGGGGGCGATAGGTCTGCCCGTCCGCATCCTCATAACTTTCACCAAGAAGGTTGGTGTCCGCGCCTAAGACGCCGCTGGTCAGGAACGCTGTAACATTCAGCTTCTGCCAGACCAGCAGATCGTTTCGCACGACCAGCGCGATTTTCGTGTCAAACATGAGAGCTCCTGACAATACTCACGAGTTTCTACCGTTGACCGAATAAAATCTGGCCAACTCGTTAAATATAAGGATATTATGTGGATGCGTCAGCCGCAAACGAAGCATTTCCGGTATGAGGGACTTGAGATGGATTTGGACCGAACAGATCGACGAATTCTTGCACTTCTTTCGAAGAACGTTCGGATCACCAATAAGGAGCTGGCCGATGCGGTGGACTTATCGCCATCAAGCGTGCACGAGAGAACCAAGCGTCTCTTCAGCAGCGGAATAGTTTCAGGTGCTCATCTCGACATCGATCTTGGTCAGTTGGGCCTCTCAATGAAGGCACTCTTGTTCGTCCAGATGTCGGAACATGAGAAAACCAACCTCGATTCCTTTGTCCAAGATGTGCTGGAGTTCGCCGAGGTCCGTTCAGCGTGGATGATCAGTGGGAGGTTTGATGCAATCGTCGAATTGGTAACACGAGATACGACACATCTGCATCGTGTCGTGGTTGAGAAGTTCTCCTCACGGGAAGAGGTTCATCGGATCGAAACATCGATTGTTTTCGATGGCGCTGAGCAACACGACCTTTCTGCCGTGCTGGAGCTCAGCACCTAAGAACCTGATCGGACTGCAGGCTTTGACCTGAGAAAGCGGACATCAAGCCAAAGGCAGCAAAGTACGCACACCGGACGTACGTGTATACCGAATCTGTGGAATTTGACTAAGTGACGACATTGAACCCGAATTTCTCGGTGTTCCTGTTGCAGCAAATGTCGGGTATTGCCAATGCTGTTAGCTAACGGCTTCGCGCGGAAACTCTGGTCTCAGGGAAACTGAGCGGTTGGGGCGACGTACCATTATCGCCAATTTAGTGATGCGCCTGGAGCCAAAGCCGTATTGAGCCAGCGGCAGAAGCGCATCGATTGTCTACAACCGTGAGGATGAAAGCCTGATCAAAGCCCAACGCAAAATCATGACTAGCACAAGCAGAGCACCCCATAGAGCGGTTGAAAGGTGCTGGTTTGCGCCGAGACCATTCAGTCCCGACGAAACCAACTGCAATATCAATACAGCCAAGAAAACGCTCGATACGCGGCCAAAACCACCAAATGGATGGACTGCGCCGAGAAAGCATGCCAACACACTGATCAGCAGATATGACTCTCCGTGACCGACCCTGACAGAATTAAACCGAGCGGTCATTATTATTCCAGCAACAGCACAGAGGACACCGGACGCTGCATAAATCCATATAAGGGCACGTTTCGTTGCCAAGCCCGAAAATTCTGAGGCCCTGATATTTGAGCCAATCATATAGATCGTAAACCCAAGCGGAGTTTTTGCCATAAACAGGTGGCAGATAATTGATGCAGCAACAAAGACAGCAAGTGGGATTGGTACTCCAATAACTGTCCCATATCCAAGAAACTGAAAATTTGAAGCTAATCCGGAAATGTCTCCGCCGCGTGTAATAAATTCACCCAATCCCTGCAAAAAAATCATCATGGACAGTGTGACCATGATTGGGTGAATGCCAAAATAGGCCACTATTGTTCCCATCGCCGCGCCAAATGCGAAACCAATTGTCAGTGCCAATAGGCACGCGAATACCACTACAATCAACGGAGCCTCGCCACCGGCATAGCCAACGAGGAACCAAGCCAAAACAATCCCACAAATGTTTGCAAGAATCGTATTTGCGAGGTTCAGTCCACCCGATACTATCGGTATGAACATCGCCAGTGTCAGCAACCCGAGCTCGGGCAGCTGAACTGCCATGGAAAGAACAATTTGGGTAGACCAAAAGCCCGGATTCAAAATTTCAAAAACCACTGCCAGTAACAGATAGATCAGCAAGAACCCCAAAATCTCCCTGATCGCGCGGTTACCAATCTTAATCATGAGCCGGACCCAAATTTACGAAGGCCTTTTGCAAGTAAGCTCGAGAACGGACGGCTATATCCCACTATTGCCATCAGTATCACGGCACCAACGATCATCCGATAAGCATAAGGCGAGGCACCCACAAGATTTAATCCACTCTGGGTTATCGTAATCACCAAGACGCCTAAAACCACGCCAAGGACGCTACCGCTTCCTCCGCCAAGCCTGGCCCCTCCGAGCACAGCCGCTGCTAGGACGTCGAGCTCCCTTCCATAAAGAGCATTGGGCACTACCTCTTGCGCATAGTGCACTTGAACAATCGCACCAATTCCGACCATTAGTCCAAGCCAACCGTAGGCAATCAGATATGTCCTTGTGATATCGATTCCGACCCTTTCGGCAGCTAACAAACTATCGCCAAAAGCATAGATCTGCCGACCCAGGTTCGTACGAGCCAACAAGAGCCACGTTGCGATGACCGCGAAAAACATAACGACCACCGGTAGGGTGAGCTCTGTCCAAACTCCTTTTTCTGACTGATGTTCCCAGAGTATTAATCTATCTGTCCACCAGGCCGGTAAATTATATATTGAGGTTCCACGTGTAAAAAACATCAGCAAACCAAAATATATATTGAAAGTTGCTATGGTAACTACGATGGAAACTATCCTGAATTTCATAATAATTCCGGCATTGATCCAGCTAAGAATGACGCCAACAGCCACACCTGAAAATACAGCGATAGCCCAGTTTCCCCCGCCAATGCTCACCATCAGTGATGCGGTGACATATTGAACAACCGAACAAGCAACAGCAAACGAGATATCAATACCGCCTGCAAGGAGCACAACAAGAAGACCAACGGCGAAAATAATGTTTAGGCTGCTCACGTTCAAAATGCTCATGAGATTGTTGGAGGTCAGAAATTGATTGCTCAGGGATTGGATAACAATCACTTGAAGCAAAATGACAACCAGTAGAGACTTCTCAGCGACTCCCAGACGAACAAACTTACCCATATACAGCACGCTCCAAATCACTCACGGTGCAGTCTTGGGGAAAGTATTCACCCTTAATTTTTCCGCTACTAAAATGTAGAACTCGATCACAATTAAAGTACACCTCAGGTACTTCGTCTGAGATGATAATTATTGACATTCCGCTTTTGGCCAGATTGGCAACAATGCGAAATATGCTTGCCCTAGCGCCAACATCGACTCCGACAGTTGGGGCATCGAGAATAAGCACTTGCGGGTTAGTTGCGAGCCATTTTGCAATTGCAGCCCTTTGTTGGTTGCCACCCGAAAGCGTGTTGATCGCGTCTTCGGCGTTGCCAATCTTTATCTTCAGCTCTCTAACCCACGAAGAAACAATATCTGCCAGCGTTCGTCCTGAAAGGAACGGCCCTAGCATTGCACTCTTCAAAGAAGCCGCAACAATGTTCGACGCAATTGATTGTTCTTGTACCAAACCTAGCTGCAGCCGATCCTCGCTGAGGTAGGCAATACCACTAGAAATTGCCTCAATGTTTGAACGTAATCTTAGTCTCTTACCGTTAAGCAACAACTTTCCGGAGTCAGGCCTCTTCATGCCGAACAGTGTTAGGGCCAATTCTGTTCGGCCAGCTCCCAAAAGACCTGTGAAACCCAAAATCTCACCTCTCTGCAGTGACAGGCACACATCGTCGAATTCACCACGCCGACTGCAGCCTACTACCTGGAGAACAACCTCCGTATTTGCGCGTCTCACTCGTGGCGATTGGTTTGCGAATGTTCGGCCCGTCATGAGTTCAGATAAGCGAGACTGTGTCATCCCTTGAGTTGGAAAAACACCAACCAGCCTGCCATCGCGTAAGACGGTTACGCGATGTGAGATTTCTAAAACCTCTGCCAAGCGATGGCTTACAAACACTATTGAAATGCCCCGCTCAGAAAGCCTGCGGACAATTTCTGTCAGTTTTAGGGTTTCAGCATGTGTGAGTGAAGCATTTGCCTCGTCCATGATCAGAACACGGCAGTCTTGAGCCAATGCCCGCGCTATTGCGACAAGTTGGCGCTGAGAAATGGGAAGCGAACCCACTTTTTCTTCAAGTGGGATATCTACGCCAAGTTTGGAAAGGGCATCGTGAGCAATTGACCGAAGATTCTTGAGATTTACTATCTTTGGATTGTTTCCCAAGATCTGCGTAATAGCGATATTCTCGTAAACTGTCATATGTGGAAACAGAGCTAGATCTTGCCAGATCGTTCCGATCTTGACCGCCCGTGCTTCCAGAGGGGTCATCTCATCGACGTGTTCGCCCTCGACAAGTATTTTCCCATCAGGCGTCGGTTTGTAAACACCGGTCATAACTTTGATGAGAGTACTCTTCCCGCTACCGTTCTCTCCCGCTAGGCAGTGGATTTCTCCCGCTTCTAGCGAGAATTCGACACCATCCAGCGCTTTGACACCCTCAAAACGCACTGAAATATTCTGAAGCTGGACCAATGGGACCAGACATGGCTGGTCGCTGTGATTGACCAAGAAACCACTCCCAATGTTCTCAAAATCAAAGAAGAACCACCGCCGGCCCTGGGTTAAACAGTTCCAAAACCAGCGATGGCGTCTTGGGAGGAGCGCCTAAAGCCCCATTGCTGCCAACTCATCGACAGTGGAGGTCGTGATTGGTTGCAACTGATCGACGATGATATTTCCATTTTCAAAGTCTGGGTGCACTTCACCCAGTCCATCAATTGTCATACCGTCAACAATTTCGATGTCATTGAGCAGCATGTCGGCAAGTGTCGCAAACACCTCTCCCGCCTGACGCGGGTTCCACATATATCCCCCGTCGATGGCACCCGCTTTGAGAAGTTTCATTCCTTGGCCCGGAGAAAAACTACCAACAATCTGAACCGTATCTGCCACGCGGCGTTCTTCGACTGCGCGCCCCGCGCCAATTGGTCCCTGGCTACCAAAGGTCAGGAAGCCCACGAGGTCGGGGTTTGCGGCCATTAAATCGAGTGCTGTCTGCCTACTGTCGTCAACACTTTCGGCGACGCCATAGCGATCACCTATCAGTGTCATATCCGGATAGTTTGCAGCAAGATATTCAAGCGCATAGTCTGCCCAAAGATTGTGTAGCGGCACAGTCAAACTTCCGACATAAAGGGCATATGGCCCCTTCCCGCCTGTAACCTTTGCAAATAGCTCAGCATGCGCTTCGCCAAATCCCTTTGCAGACACCATTTCAAAATCCCAGTGGGCGTTTTCCTGATCAGGTGACTCGTGGGTGATCACCTTGATGCCCTGATCCATGGCCTTCTTCAAAACCGGTTCTAGCGCTGCCGCATCATTAGGAACAACACCAATGACTTCGACGCCTTGCGCAATCAGGTCTTCAATGGCACGAACCTGAAGTGCCGGATCTGCACTTGTTGGGCCAATCATCTGCCCCACAAGCCCCAGTTCTGCTCCCTTTTCCTGGAGTCCTTGCTCCATCGCGTTAAACCAAGGCAAACCGCCGACTTTTACAACCAATCCGATGCGCGGGTTGTCTTGTGCGAGAGCGAGTGTTGACAGCGAAAGTATGATTGCCCCCACTGCTACGGCCTTCAATCCGAAACGAAGAAGCTTTAACATTATAGGATCCTCCCTTTATTCAGTAACCTACGATCAGATTTTTTTTGCATTGACGGTTCTTCTAGTCCGTCGGCAAACGCCCCCGACGAGCCAACCCAATCGCCCTGGTTGCGTTCTCATATTCAAGTTTCATTGTCGAAAGGGCATGCGTGGCGATGTCGTCGCTGTCGGTCCAGATGTCTCTCCAAATACCCGCCATGGCACCCAGCTCTTCGCTGGTTACAGAAGAGGAGAAAGCCTCAAATGCGATTGGTTTGTTGTACCCAATCCGAGCGAGCGATCGAAAATAGCGTGAAAATTCGATATTCCCCGCCCCAAGGTATCCTCTGTGGCTTTCGTTGACATGAAAGTAACCAAGGCGGTCTCCGCATAACTCGATTGCCGAACAGGGGTCTGCCTCTTCGATATTCATGTGGAAGGTATCCAGATGAACGCAGACATTGTCTTCGTTCACCTCGTCGGCAAACCTCAACGCCGCCTCGGCGGTGTTGAGTAGATTGTTTTCATACCGATTTGTCGGCTCGATCCCAATCGTGATTCCCGCGCGAGAGGCATCTTGAGCAAGCTCCCTAATAACTCCTGCTGAATTCGCTCTTCCCTCAGATGAAGCAGCGCTGCTGTATTTACGCAGTGCAGAAAAAATTGCCCCACCTAGATAGTCGCTGCCGACCTCAGCACACACAGAGAGTGCCTTTTGAAGAAACTTAGCACCGTTTTGAACCTTGCTCAGGTCTTGACTGGATATGTCGTTTTCACGGGAGAGCCCCAGACTTATGCTAGCTGACATGTTGTGCTTACGAAGAATCTCCGTTGTTGAATCAGTATCTGCATTTTCAGGATCAAATAATGGTATCTCGATCAGTCCGTATCCCACTCGCGAAGCAGCTGAGATCGCCTGCTGGGCTTCTTCTACTGACCAGCCGCTTACCCAAATCATCGCATGGACGCCAAAGATCATAATCGACACCTCCCTATTTCGAATGCATTGCACAATTATTTTCTTTTGTAAAGAAATATATTGGTTAATTCGACGAAATGTCGCGAGCAAGCGACATTCAGGCGAAGACGTTCCGAAGCTGCTGCGTGAGATCAAGTTGAAGCTGACTGCTGGTGATGATGTCGTTTTGGCATGCCGTAGTGTCGGGATCAGCGATGCGAGCAACAACAACTGGCAGATGCGGTTTGACGAGACGGGACACGCGCAGCTATCCCTCTAAGCCTGATGCGGTTGGGGAGGAGATCATGTCGACAAGGGCTTTGTTGCAACAGAGAATAGTTGCTTCAGTGGCGATTGATGTCGGCACACCTTAAATGCTGGACGTTGTGCATGCCTTTACGTTGAGGCTGCTAAATCAGAAAGGGGGACACATGCTTTCGCAGGCATCCCCAAGTGTGGGAGAGCCGAAGTTATCTCTCAAGCGTACCGATGCCGGTGTAACGGAACGCCTCTTTTTCAAATTCATCCACTACGTCGGGACCGGAGTCCGACGCCACGATGGTGATGCGACCAAGGAAGACCAAAGGTATGTCGTTCTGACGACCCTCGATGTCCGCGCGGATGGCTTCCGCCAAAGCAACTCCGACATCATCGCTCATACGCATCGGCGTTGCGACCAACTCACCCTTGCGCAAGGCTTCGATTTCATCACCGGTGCCACCCCAGGCAGACGTCTTGACCGCATCTTGTTTGCCCGCCGCTTGAATCGCTGAGATCGCACCCATCGCCATGGCTGTATTGGCGTTATGGATATAGGTCACTTCGGGATAGCCTGAAAGGATCTGCTGGGTTCCAGTGAAGCCACCTTCACGCTGGTACTGGCCAAAATGTTCGTAAGCCAATTTCCAGTTGGACTTCTCTGCCAAACAGTCTTTGAAACCACCTGAACGCTGATCGTCGACGCCGCCTGGCACACCGCGGTTCATCGCATAAGTCCCTTCAGTACCAAGGTTTTCGACGACCCAGTTGCAGATGTTCAACGCGCCGAAAAGGTGCGAGAACGTGCTGTACATCATCGGTTGGTTGTCACCCCAATCCTGAAGGGGGGTGTCGTGATTGAGCACGATGACCTTCTTGCCAGAATCCATGATCAGCTTGATGTCTTCCTGCTGCGCTTGAAGTTCTGAGGGGCCGAAAATGACATATTCGAAGTCATCAGCGCGTGCGACCTGCTCGGAGTAGGTAGACAACAACAAGTTGTCGCCCATATTTGTAGCAAACTGAGTTGCTTCTATAGGCAGTCCCATTTCTTCAAAACGGGCTTCCATGGCAAGGTACGACCGTAACCAAAAATCCGAGACGTCTAGGCTCGGATAAATAACGGCGATCTTCACCGGATTTTCTGGTATATTTTCCATTTTCACTGCAGGCGCACCAACCACTTCCTGCATGTTGGCGAGGACTTCATCGGTTTGCACCTGATGGTACCACCAGAAATACCGCTCACTATCGTCCGGAAGAGGTTTCAGCGGAAGTTCCTGCGCCAAGGCAGCACTCCCCGCAAATGCCATGAAGGCAGCGACAGACGTGGCGACTACAGATTTCGTTCTAAACATGGATTCTCCTCCCTTAGTTTGAACTGTTTTGAGTGCGAGCCGCCGTCTAGTGGCTCGCATAGAAACGCAGGGTTGCGTTGCTATTCGTCGAAGCGCGCATCGGGATTATTGCGGCGCTGCAGATAGGTGTAGAATGAGATTGATGCGATGATGATCACGCCTGCAGCCACCAGCTGCCAGAAGAACTGGAAGCGCAGAATGACAAGTGAGTTCGTCACCATGGCTAAGAGCAAAACGCCAACCAGCGTCCCAAACATTGTGCCACGTCCGCCAAACAACACCGTTCCGCCCACAACTACGGCCGCAATGGTGTGAAGCGTGAATCCGACCGCAGCCGTTGATTGGATCGCGTTCAAGCGCCCGGTCAACAGAATGCCTGCAATCGCTGCGCACAAGCCCATCAAGGCATAGAGGTAGATTTTCTGCTTATCGACATTGATACCGGTCTGCTGCGCTGCCTCACGGTTTGCGCCGATCGCAATCGCATAACGTCCAAGCCGCGTGTGGTGGTACAGGATGTAGCCGATGATCAGCGCAGAAAGACCAACGATTGCGGGCACCGGAAAGAAACCGAAAACGTGGCCTCGGCCTAACGTCGGAAGCGGTTCAGGGAAACGCGCGAGTACAGTGCCGGCTGCCAACACCAAACCCAGTCCTCGGTAGATAACATCCATCGCCAAGGTGGCCATAAGATCTGGAACGCGAAGCTTGGTGATCACCAATCCGTTGACGACACCGCAAGCGGTTCCTACGAGCAAGGCGACAATCATCGCCAGATAGACATTCAATCCGGCGTCTTTGATAAGCATCGCCATGATCAAAGCAGAAAGCGCTGCAACCGCACCGATGGACAAATCAATGCCCTTGCCGGTGACTACCAGCGTCATCGCCATACCCAGGACCATGAAGATCGACGCGTCCTGAAGGATGATCATCAAGTTGGTGATTTCAAAGAAGCGAGGCTCAAAAATGAGCATCACCAGGCTCAACCCAAAAATCATGACCAGGGGGCCGGCGACATTGATGTATCGTTGAAGCCAGGGGAGCTCCACTTTGCGGCCGACATTTCTATTGGCGACCGATTGGCCCACTTCTGAACTCATCATCGAAGTGTTTTCTGCACTAGGCATGGGTTCACGATGCCTCCTGAAGTTCGGAGCCAACGATCAGGCCAAGCACTTCTTGTTTGTTGGATTTTGCGGCTTCCACGACGCCAGCACGCATGCCACCACGCATGACCTGCACGCGGTCCGCGACGCTGAAGACGTGATCAAGATTGTGGCTGATCAGAATGATGGGAGTTCCGCGACCCCGAACGGTCTTGATCAATTCCAAAGTGTTTTTGGTCTCTTCAGGGCCTAGCGCTGCTGTCGGCTCATCCATGACAAGAACATGAATGTCATTGGCCCGGACCGCCCGGGCGATCGCAACAGCTTGCCGCTGACCGCCCGAATAATCGCGAATAGGTTCATCGGGATTTGGCAACGCCACACCAACTTTGG
Source organism: Salaquimonas sp. (assembly GCA_028289365.1). Classification (GTDB taxonomy): domain Bacteria; phylum Pseudomonadota; class Alphaproteobacteria; order Rhizobiales; family Rhizobiaceae; genus BOKV01. Next base: position 52,624 of record JANQQM010000060.1, read on the forward strand.
TGTGCAGAATTTCCTCCGCGTCCCGACGCATTTTTTCGTTGTCGATAAATGGAAGTCCCAAGATTTTCTTCTTGGGCTCATCGCCTAAAAAGATGTTTGGGGCTGCGGACAAAGTGTCTACCAAACCAAGATCCTGATAAACCGTTGCGATACCGACTTCCAAAGAGTCCTGGCGACTTTTGATATTCGCTGGTTGACCGTTGAGTTCCGTGGTTCCTGAATCGGCTTGATAGATTCCGGTCAGAACTTTGATGAGTGTCGATTTGCCTGCGCCATTGTCGCCAACGATTGCAAGAATTTCATCTGGGTAGAGCTCCAAATCCACGTCGATCAACGCCCTTAAGCCGCCGAAAGATTTGGTAACACCTTTCATTTGAAGAACGGGTGTCTTCATCGTCATCGTTCACCCCCTTTTTGCCAACACTCCCCACTTCAGCCAAGTCGCTGACTCAAACCATCGGATGGACGCCAGAGGTCACAATCCATACCTTCTATTTTAAATGCATTACATTATTATTTTCTTTTGTAAAGAAATTTATTATTCAATCAGACGGAACGAAGCGATCTTGCTTACTGCACCTTCATCTTTCTGGAGAAGCGCACTGTAGAATGGGGGGCAAACAGAGCCAATCTTCAGGTACTAGTCTTTGTCAGCCAGTTGGTTCCGCCAGGGGCCCATTGCCCCCCTTTGCGACAAGACGTATGCTGCCACAACAGAGGCAAACCCAAGCACACTTGCGAGTTCATTTTTGGAGATTCGCGAAAGTGAAGATTTGGTTAGCAGGCCCAACTCACTTAGCCCGATCAACAGGCCCGCGTTAAAACAGTCACCGGCCCCAACAGTATCAACAATCGATACTTTCTTTGCTGGTTGTTCTAATATGTGACTTTTTGTAAAGCCGGTCGCCCCTCCCTTACCTTTTGTCACTACAACCAGCTTTGCGGCCCCTGCGAGCCAGGAATCCACGGTCCTTCCCTCGTTGTGATTTCCGGAAATCCATTCCAAGTCCTCGACAGAGACCTTAATGATGTCAGCTTGCTCAACCATTGAATTGATTCGAAGACGATAGCGCTCTTCGTCACCGATAAAACTCTGGCGGATGTTTGGATCGATAGAAATTACTTTGCGCCGATGATGCTGAGTCATCAGATCTTGATATGCTGACCCACATGGCTCGGACGCAAGACTGATGCCACCAAAGTGCAGTGCGCTACACTTTGGATTCAATCCGTTAAAGTTAGAACCGTCGATTAAACGCCCCGCAGATTGATTATCGAAGAACGAGTAACGTGCTTCTCCCTCCTTTAGGTGGACAAACGCCAGCGTTGTTGGGTGGTTGGAAATCTGAACACTCTCAATTGAAACCCCAGATTCTGTGAGGTGCTTCTGAAGAAGATTTCCAAAAAAATCCGACGAGATTCCAGCGATGATACCTGCGTCACCACCCAACCTTCCGAGCGCTACGGCAGTATTTAGAATTGAGCCTCCTGGGACCGGAACGTAGGCCAGGGATCCGTCATTGAGCTTACGCTCAATCATATCAATTAATGCATCTCCGCAGCAAATAATCATCTTTGCCAGCCTGGCTCATCTGCAGGTTCAGGTTCCCTTTGTGTTTCATGATCAGTTTTGGTGTGCGACTCGAGGAACGAATAAATTAATGCTCGTAGTTCGTTTATATACGCTTCGCGATCTTTGGACTTCGACGTCACTTCAGCTAACTGCGCATTTGGTAACGTGTGCGCTAGAGATACTGCATGGCTTGCCGGGTGAATTGGGTCATGTTCAGTTGTCACAACAAGCGTAGGAGCTGATACGTTCTCGAGATCAGCAACTGAATATGCAGGACCATCGCTTGAAATGCGAGATAGTAGTCGGACGGTATCTTCAAGCGGATGCCTGGCGAAAAGCTGGGAGAGTGTAGCGAGATTATCGGGAGATACCGACCCAATCTTTTTGCCCAAAACTGATTGGTAAAACGAATCTACGTTCTCTCCACGTGAGATCATTTTTGCTACTTCGCAAAAAGGCTTCAAATTCTCAGGTGAATGGGATGTAAACCAGGCGGGTCTAACCAAAATTAGACAGGAAACTAGCGAGGGCTTTGTAACCGCTAAGTTCAGCGCTAGTACTGCCCCCATCGAAATCCCGCCAATCGGAATGGGCTTGTCACTGCAAGTTTGGACGATGGTCGAAAAATCCAAAGCAAATCGAGAAAGCGAATAGCACTCACTTTCTCCACGAATCGAGTTTCCGTGTCCCCTGCACTCCATCACGATATGCCGGTATTTGTTGCTTTTGGGGAACACTTCTGCTGGCTGTTTGGCATCCCCGCACAAGCCGTGTTGGAAGGCAACTAGAGTTTCTCCTTCATCCTCTTGGAATACGGTCAGATCGCTTCCAAGACGTTTATCCGCGATGACCGTGTAACCCTCCATCCGCGTCTATTTCCTAGTTGAAACTAGGATTATCGACGATTAAAGGCTCGCCAAGCTGTTCGACAACCAGTTTGGCCATCCCACGATCAAGGATCTCTCCATAATCGTGACCTGTCTCGACGTCACAGCACCATACAAAAACCAGATCATCGCTTCCTGTGTTGATTGATCGGTGGGCCCAATCAGGTGGAATGTATGCACAAATACCGGGCCTCATTTCGATCGCTTTGGTTTCTTCCTGCCGGGATTGAAGTAGTAGAATTCCAGACCCGCTTTGGGTGTAGTAGATTTCACTCAGATCCCTACGTTTGTGGTAATGACCTCTCGTCATAAAATACTCGCGTCCAATTTTCCCCGGTCGCATTGTGGTCGTCCCAAAAAATAAATCACTTCCGGCCTTTCGGTACTCGATGACCTCATATGCGATCTGTTCTGGATCCTCTGCGACAAGCGCTTCAAATGCATCTTTGTCCTGATAGATTTGCCCCAGTTCGCACACCTTTTTTAGGTATCGCCCGGTAGCCGGTTCCATGACGCCAGTGTTGGGGTTGATATCAATACTCTCTGGAGACAGCATTTCTTCGATTCATCCTTTTGCTTGTTAATCATTTGACATCGATTTAGCGCCGGTCATGATGGCAACTGCATCAGACATCGAGCACTTTTTTGGATCGACAACGGCGCTCCGCCGTCCTAGGCGGTGAATGTGAATTCGATCAGCAACTTCAAAAACGTGGGGCATATTGTGAGAGATCAGAACAATCGAAAGTCCGCGTTCCTTCACCTGTTGAATCAGATTTAGGACCCGCCGACTCTCTTTGACCCCTAAAGCCGCCGTTGGTTCGTCCATGATTACTACTTTGCCGCCGAAAGCTGTCGCTCTAGCGATCGCTATTCCTTGACGTTGCCCACCCGACAAATTCTCGACAGCTTGATCCATTTGCTGAACAGTTATTAACCCAAGCTCAGTCAGTTTATCACGAGCAAATTGCGTCATCTTACGTCGATCCAAACATCTGAACAGACTTCCTGTGAGCCCCGAAAATCGTTCCTCCCTCCCTAAGAACATGTTATCTGCGATTGACATTGCGGGTGCGAGGGCGAGGTTCTGATATACGGTTTCGATCCCGGCGCGGCGTGCATCCAAAGGGGATCTGAAGCTCACAAGTTGCCCCTCAAGCCAAATTTGACCTTCGTCAATCTGAACCGCTCCACAAAGAGCCTTGATCATGGTTGATTTACCGGCGCCGTTGTCTCCAATTACAGCAAGCACCTCGCCGGGGTATAGGTCGAAGTCGGCATTATCGATTGCCACAACGTGTCCATAAGCCTTTGAAAGTCCACGGGCGTGTAGGATTGGCTTGAGGTCAGGCCCCGTTGACGACACATTCATCTAGTGCTCCTCCGGAACCACTGATCGAGGCCGACAGCTACAATGATTAGCGCTCCAACCGTGAACTCCTGCCAAAGGACTTCAAGGCCCGAAAGCGCCAGACCATTTCGAAAAACGCCAACGATGATGGCGCCGATGAGCGTACCAATGATTGACCCTCTTCCACCGAACAGCGAAGTACCACCGATTACGACAGCGGTTATTGCATCAAGATTGGCGGTCTGACCCGCCAACGGGCTAACCGCTCCAATTCGACCAATGCTAACCCAGCCTGCAAAGGCACAAATCAGGCCAGCCAAGGTGTAAACCGCAATCAGCGTCTTTGTGGTATTGATGCCGGTCAACATCGCCGATTCCGGTTCACCGCCTGTAGCATAGATGTGTCGGCCAAACGCTGTACGGTTCAGTAAGTACCAAACCAATGCTGCCAAAAGCAGCATGAATAACGTGCCGAGTGTAACTACCGCGCCGGCACCTAACACATATCTGCTTCCCATGAATTGGAGGAGGGGCGCTATTGCCTCAACATCTTGCGACCTGATCGTTTCGGATCTGGAGACGTAAAGGACCATGGCGTTGAACATGCTCCAGGTGCCCAGCGTTACGATAAATGGCGGCAATCTAAGCAACGCCACGAATACGCCATTTAAAAACCCACAAGAAGAACCAACCAGTAAACCCAGCATCAGGCTCAGCTCCGGTGGGAATCCCCAAACCACAGCGACCCGCCCCATAACGACCGCAGACAAGATCATTATTGCACCCACAGATAGGTCAATTCCGGCGGTCAAAATCACTAGCGTCTGAGCTGTTGCAAGAACACCAATAATCGTTACTTGTTGTAGAACAAGCGAGAGGTTGAAGGGTGCAAAAAACTTTGATCCTGCGGCGTATGAAAAGAAGAGAATTCCAATCAACAAGACGATAAACGGCACAGACGTTGGATGCGTTTGCAAAAATATGCGAAACCGCATCCAAGCGTTTGTATCAGCTGTTTCAAAGGTCGCTACCTGTTCAGAGGCTCCGGTGAGGCCCTGCTCTTCTTCGCGGGGTTTGGTGTCCGAGTTGTTCATCAGTCGCCTTGTCAAGAAACAGAGTGATGCAAGGCCCGGCCCAGAGGCCCTGCATCTCTCGGGAGGTCGCTTTCACAGGGTTCAACCCCAGCAAAGCTCCAGTCCACGCTTTGTATCGACAGAAGGAACGCCCTCAACTGGATTGTCAGTGATAAGCAACACGCCAGTGTCGAAAAAGTCCTTGCCCGGTGTCGTACCAGGCTTCTCGCCCGAGATGATATGCTTGGCGAGCGCTTCAATTCCTAGCGATCCCATTTTATCCAGGAACTGCATGGATGTTGCGCCGATGACGCCATCTTTTACATTTCGGACGCCTGGGCACCCGCCATCGATGGAAACAACCAGCACAGATCCATCGTCCTTGCCGACCGCTTTTAATGCTTCCCATGCACCAGCTGCACTAGGCTCATTGATGGTGTAGACAACGTTGATGTCCGAGCACAGTTGAAGAAGCTTTTCCATTGCGGTCCGGCCTCCATCTTCAGAACCCGCAGTCACTTCATGGCCACAAATACGAGGGTCGTCCTCGTCCCCTATCCGTGTTGGATCCTTTGTGTCGATACCAAAACCGTCCATGAAGCCTTGATCTCGCAAGTAGTCGACCGATGGTTGGCTGATCGCGAGATCGAGAAACGCTATCTTGGCTTCCTCAGCAGCATCACCAAGCTTACCCGCAGCCCATTGGCCGATTAACCTGCCGGCCTCAAAGTTATCAGTACCGTATGTGCCATCTGCGGCATCGATAGGTTCTAGCGGAGTGTCCAGAGCAATGACGATGATGCCGGCCTCTCGTGCGCGTGTAATCGCCGGCACAATTGCTTTGGTGTCACTTGGGGTAATCAAAATCCCTCGTGCCCCAGCGGCCATGAGGTTCTCGATGGCCTCGACTTGTCCATCGTTGTCGCCGTCAAACTTTCCTGCAAATGCCCGAAGATCTAGCCCAAGGCGTTCAGCCATTTGCTCGGCGCCTTCACGCATCTTCACAAATCCTGGATTTGTATTCGTTTTTGTGATGATGCCGACGACAGGCTGATCTGCAAATGCCATCGTGGACACCGATGCCAACATAGCGCCCGCAAGCAGGCTCTTTAAGAGTTTCATGTACTCCTCCCTATTTTTCGCTTGATTGGGTGGGCGAACCATTTAGAAAAAAACACTAGTTGTCAATAGTTTCTTTCCAAAAGAAATTATCTAACGCTTGCAAAACATTGCGTCTGAGCGTTGAATGACGCCAAAAAGTTTGTCAAAACGTGATACAAACTTGGAGGTTAACCGTTGGCAGATCAGAGACTTACACGACATCTGAATGAACTGAGCATCGTCAATTTGCTTCGGAAGGAAGGTGTCGTCACCAGGTCGGAGATTGCCAAGACACTTTCACTCACACCTGGCAGCGTAACCAAGCTGATCTCCTCGATGCGTGGCCGAGGCCTGGTCATGGAGGTCAATCAGCGTGGTGGAGAAAAGAAAGACGGGCGAGAACCGGGCAGACCAGGTATCGGTGTTTCGCTGGACCCTAACGGAATGTTTTTCGTCGGGGTCGAGATCGATGTCGGACTGCTGAGATGCGTCCTGCTAGACCTAAGTTGTGGGGTGAGAGAGTCATTCGAGCAGACTATTTCCGCACAAATCACCCCACGAGAGGCCGCAGAGATGGTGGGCGAGATCGTAGAGAACCTTCAAAACAAACGGCTGTATTCCGGGAAAATCAGAGCACTGGGAGCCACTGTTCCGGGTCTGGTTACAAACTCAGGCCATATTGTTCACCTTCCTATCCTTGGATGGAAAGATGTCGACTTTCAAGCCTTGCTGTCAGAAAGGACCAATTTGAGATGTATGGTAGAGAATAATGCGAATGCGGCTGCCTTCGGCGCGTCTTACACACATTCTGAGATGTCAGAACAGTGCGTTGTTCATCTGAAGATTGGTGTTGGATGCGGTGGTGCGGCTGTTGTCAACGGGCGATTGTTAAGGGGTGGATCGGGGACAGCGAGCGAATTTGGGCACATTCGCGTTTCCGACAAGGGCCCCACCTGCAGTTGTGGCCAAACTGGTTGCTTGGAAACTTGGGTAAACATTGCCGCGCTTTCCAGGGCTTACAATAACGGTCCGGTATCAGGAAGAGATATGGGACTACCAACCCGAGTTGCGGAAGCTGCTGATGGGGGTGATCAAGCGGCGACTGAGGCCATTGAGAGCATTGCGGTCAATTTGGGTGTCGGAATTTCGATTCTTTCGAATGTATTCAATCCGTCTTTGGTCGTACTTGGGGGCATTATGAGGCCGGTATTGCGTCTGGCTCTCGAAAATGTCCAACAGGAAGTTGCGAGACGTGTTGTACCCGGAATCATGCCGCCTGATGTCGTTTTGTCTCCGCTCGGACTTCCGGAATGTGCCGTTGGAGCCGCCGCCATTGCGCACTTGGACGCATTTGATGTGGCTGCGTATAACGACCCTTTCTAGGGACATAATCACTCATCGAGCTCAGGCTTTGATTGACTAATAATAATTTCTTTCATAAAGAAACTATTATTATTAGTGCCGGGAGCAATCATGTCGGAACCAGAGGTAGAAAAGTTGCAGGTTGGCGTGCTGGGTTGCGGCCCGATATCGCAGGCGGCCCATTTCGATGCGTTGGCTAAGGCTTCTAATGCGGAGCTGTACGCTATCTGCGACGTTGCACAAGACTTGCGCTCCAACGTGGCGGCGGCATACGGACCTACAGCTTGTTACGGAAACTATGACGAAATGCTAGACGACCCTAACGTTCAGGCCGTTATCATCGCAACATCTGATCCGTTCCACGTACCAGCATCACTAGACGCCATCTCAGCGGGCAAACATGTTCTGTGCGAGAAACCAGCCGCCATATCTGTACGGGAGGTGCTCGACTTAGGCGAGGCCGTAAAAGCGAGCGGCCTCGTGTACCATGTCGGTCATATGAAAAGATACGATGCTGGAATTCAATCGGCTAGGGAGTTCGTGGAAAATGAAATCGGAGAGATCTTGGGTTTTAAGGGATGGTATTGTGATTCCACACATAGATACCAAGTGACCGACGCTGTTCAACCCAAAATCCAAAAGAGCATCAACTCAAAGAGGCCAGCAGATGATCCGAAAGCGAACCTCGCTCGGTACTACATGCTCGCCCACGGCAGCCATTTAATTGACATTGCGCGATATCTCGTTGGAGAGATTGTTGAAGTAGACGCCAAGTTAACGAAGAGATTTGGTGCTTATTCCTGGTTCATCGATACACTGTTCGCCGATGGGTTTCACGGCCATCTGAATTTGACCGTACCTGTGCGCATGGACTGGCATGAAGGATTTGAGATTTTCGGCGAAAACGGAAGTGTTATTGCTAAAACCTACAACCCTTGGCTTTTCAAGAGTACCGACGTTGAGATTTTTCGAGAACGAGACGCTTCCACAATTAAGCCATTAGGTGCGGATGGGCACTTCTATCGCCGCCAAGTTGAGGGATTTGCAGCAGCTGTCTTCGGAAAGGAACCAGAAAATAGTTCCAAGATCGATGATGCGATCGCATCGGTGCGCACCATGTCTGCTATTTCTCAATCCGTCCTAACTAAGCGTCCGGTAAGGGTTGCTGATGCTATGGGAGAAATCCGCTAAATGAAGCTTGGTATCTTCGCAAAAACGTTCAGTGGCAGCGACCCGGTTGAGATTCTCAAGAAGGCAAGCTCTTACGGCTATGACGGTGTACAGTATAATTTCCATTGCTCAGGAATAGGCTCGCTACCGTCTTACATAAGCAAGAAAGTTCTGGAAGAAGTTCGGTCTGCCGAATTCGCTACGAAAGTAGAGGTATTCGCGATTTCTGCGACTTACAACATGATACACCCTAAGCAAGAGACGAGGGAAGAGGGAAAAGCGAGTGCTATCCGAATCATAAACGCAGCCAAGGAGCTTGGGATCAAGACAGTCACGCTCTGCACCGGGACCTACTCCGTGGATGATATGTGGTGCTACCATCCTATGAACCGCTCGGATGAAGCATTTAAAGAGCTATGCGCGGAAGCAGGCTCAGTACTTGACGCAACTGGTGGGTCCACAGTTCAACTGGGAATAGAGCCAGAGCATGGGAATGTGATTTACTCTGCGAAACGAGCGCGAGAATTCTTAGATTTGATGAGTGACGAAAGACTAAAGATAGTTATCGACCCAGCCAACATCATTGATCCTGAGGACCTAGAGTCATCCGAAGCGATCATCTGCGAAGCCGTTGAACTTCTTGGCGAACGAATTGTTATTGCACACGCAAAGGATCGCGCTGTAGACGATCACATCGTCGCTCCAGGACAGGGCGTAGTTGATTTTGGTGTTCTTCATCAGGAACTGAAACGCATTGGTTTTGACGGACCAATGATCACTCATGGATTGGACGAAGTTTCGGCTGGACCAACAGCTCAATTTCTTAAAAGTAAGTTTGAAATTCCGTAAGCGTCACTTTTGGCAACTAATGGCGACGAACCCTTGGTCTGGGAAAACATGCTTTCCGAGAACCACCATTACCTGCGTCAGTATTCGACTGAGCATCTAGTCAGTGCAAAAGCACGTATTTCTATTGGTGAATCGATGCGAGAGAAATTGTAAGCAATTTCTTGGTATCATACTTGCGTCTGGACAACGTACTGGTTCTCATAGCCACCTCCCCTACGATCGCGGGGCGGAAAACCTCCTCGATCTAGTTGATATCGCCTACGATGAGCGACAAGTGGCTTCGCGTTGCGCGCGCAACGTCGCATCCAAATCTTGGTTTCTTTGGGCATAGCAGACATTAGACAAATGTCTGCTATGTCCGAGTAGCTGAATTTGGTTTGGGTCGCAGCGAATGTCTGCTTAGGGCCATTTCCGGACCACTTACTATACATTCTTTGACTTCTGCTATTGCGGTAATTTCAGACGTTGTGGATCTAGGGTTGTTTGCCATTCCCGGCGTTGTGCCACCAAGTTGGCTACATTGATGGATGAGGCCAATTGATAACAGTTATGGCCACCCCTATGCGATCTTATCAGTTTGTATAGGTGCGCCTGGTACAAAGGTCAGAGACAATTCTCGGACCTATGCAATGAACGCCAAGCAATCGCAGATACTACCAATTAACAGGAGCATGCCGGTCGTGGCAGTCTTCGGCGCGATGCTATTTCCCGGTCGTGATGAAGCCGAACTGCGCGAAGCTCATCTTGCCCATTATCATCGCAAACCGTTGCGCGAATTTCATGATGATGGCGGTTTGGTATCTGCCGAACACATTCGACTGCTGACCAATCCGGGGGTTGATCCCCGCGAGTATGATCTGCATTGGGATCGCGGCGTGGCGGTTGGAGAAACTGTCAAGGTATTGTTTGGACTGATCCTTAACCATCCTGAATATGCGTCGTGGAACAATGCCACCCGCAAGGTTTCTGAATTTCGGATGAAAGCCAATGAAAGTGCAGATGCAAAACAGCAAGAAAAGGCCCCCGCTTCGCGTAAGTACCTAATGGAAGCGCGTGCGAAACTGGCCGGCGTCGAACATCTTTGGGGTGCCTATGCGCTTAGGGGTTATCAGCTACAGAGTAAACCGGATATCGGCTATACGATTGAGACCGACCTGCATTATTTTCTGCTTGAGGCAGAAAAGCTACGCCACACACTGGCAAGCCGTATACCGGATCGCGCCAAGGCCAAACCGTTCCTATCAACTGGTGGCTGGCGTGTTCCACCTGAATGGGAACCCCCAAAACAAAAGCCCGACTGGCCAGAGGCAGCCGGGGAAATTAATCATTTCTCATTGGACGAAGAATTGATTTGCGGACTTAAGCCGGTCGGACGGAAAAAAAATAGAATTTAGGGTTGTCACCGGCTCAGGTGACAAATTGCGCACCCTGATCACGGTCCCTACGTTTCGGAAAACGCCCATCCGAAGCGGAGTAAAATCGTGAAAGCGCATCTTGAAAACCTCGAAGTCAAAGTCGTGCCGATCGGCGCGCTGAGACCCTATGCACATAACGCCAGAACCCATTCCAAACAGCAGATTGCCCGGCTTGGTGACCTAATCCATAACTATGGCTGGCTTGTTCCGATCCTGATCGATACAAATTTCGAAATCATTGCCGGTCATGGCCGATTGGAAGCGGCAAAGCTCATCAAGCTGAAAAACGTGCCGGTCATCCAGATCGAGCATCTTAATGAAACCCAGATCCGGATGTTTCGGCTTGCCGACAATAAGATTGCCCAAGAGGCAGATTGGAACTTTCCAAATCTCAAATTCGAAATCAACGAGCTCATTGATGAGTTTGCAGGTGAGTTCGACATATCCGCAGGCACTGCCTTCGATCACGGCGAAATCGACCGAATACTTGGTACGGCGGTTGCTCGTGACAACGAAAACGATGAACTTGCCGAGGAAGACATTACCGGTCTGCCTGTAACGCAGGCTGGAGATACATTCGAACTTGATGGAAAACACCGCATCCATTGCGGTAATGCCCGCGATCGGCAAGCTTACATAGCGGTGATGGCGGACAAGAAAGCCGAGATGGCGATAACCGATCCGCCCTATAATGTACCGATTGCCGGCAATGTCTCAGGCCTGGGTCAAAATCGTCACCAAGAGTTCCTGGAAGCCTCAGGCGAAATGGACCGTAACGGGTTTATCGACTTCCTAACCGAACCCTTCAAGCTTATGGCGGAATACACCATTGATGGTGCCATCATTGACGTGTTCATGGATCATCGCCACGCGCTTGAGATCATTCTGGCAGGCGAAAGGGCATTCACGCAGCGCCTGAATATCTGTGTGTGGACGAAGACGAATGGCGGCATGGGCTCGCTTTATCGCTCAGCCCATGAGTTCGGGTTCATCTTCAAATCCGGCAAGGCACCACACATCAACAACATCAAGTTGGGCAAATATGGACGCAACCGAACCAATGTGTGGTCTTATGCCGGGGCAAACAGTTTTGGGATCGGCCGCGATGAGGCACTTGCCATGCATCCAACCGTCAAACCGGTAGGGATGATTGGTGATGCGGTCCTGGATTGCTCCAATATCAATGGCATCGTGCTCGACCCCTTTATGGGGTCAGGAACCATTCTGATTGCCGCCCACCGCACCGGCCGGCAAGCCCGTGGTATCGAACTTGATCCCAAATATGTCGACGTGGCCCTACGCCGGTTTCGGCGTGCCACCGGAATTGAACCTATCCACGTTCAATCCAACAAAACCTTTAGCGAACTTGAAGCGGAAAGAACCGAGCAAGCCAAGAAGGACCATCCAATTGAAGGAGATGCGGCATGAGTGCTGGTGATTACCGGGTTGGATATAAAAGGCCTCCCAAGGAATATCAGTTCAAAAGTGGGTCAGGTAATCCGCGTGGCCGACCCAAGGGCGTTCGCGATCCGGATGCGGTGTTCCGGAAGGTGCTGAACGCCAAGGTTACGATCAACCACAATGGTAGAAAATCAAAAACCACCATCCGAGAGGCGCTGGTCTGGGCAGTGTTGGAGCTTTCAACGACGGGTGACACCCGAGCCATGCAGTGGGTCTCGAAACTCCTTTATCGGTTCTACGCCGAGCAACCGAAAGAGGTTTCGAAGGAAGAAAGTCAGCGCTCGCACGATGAATTGATGGCTCAACTGAAACAGATGGCGACAAACAGCATCACCATGGAGAGAATGTATGGCAAAGACCTACACAGGTTACGAAAACAAGAAACGTGACAGCAGGGGCCGTTGGCTGCCTAATAGCAGCGGCAATCCTAAGGGCCGACCACCGGGTCGCAAACGAAACTGGGCTGCGATTGCCGCAATATTAAATCAACCGGTTCCAGTCAGACTGGCAGATGGGACAATCGAACATGTCGATGCGTTGGAACGTTCGTTCAAAGCCCTCTGTGCAAAAGCCCTCAAACTTGACAGAAAATCCCTCTTCGAGGCGCTGGAGATTATGGAGCGGGTCACGCCAGCAGACGACCCAGAGCCAGCAAAAAGTGAAGATGATTGGGAGAAGACGAAGCAGGAAATACTTGCCGCGTTCCCTGAGATCAACGCGCCTGAAAACAAAGGCAAGGCACCTGCTGCAGTCATGGCCATGTCGTTATTCCGGGCGGAAGTCGAAGCCGAGCTTGATGAAAAGGGGATCACTGCACCAGAGGATTAAATCTGCCAGGCAAGTTGGCGTGGATAGTTAGCTGAAGCATTCACGCGACCACCGATATTTGCCAATTCCGACAAACTACGCAAAACCGTCGATTGGATTTGACCAGCTCACACTGGCAACAAAAAGCCGAAAGCGGATGTTTGCTGCATCGCAAGCGGAATCGTTCCAGTAGACAGGAAACTGTCATCAGGTTCGGAGCCGATGAACGGTCGTAAAGGGCCAATTGGCGTCATGACCGGCAAGTGAATCTACGCCTTGTTCCAAGCACCCGACAATCCGATCCCGTAAAGAAACCTACCTCATCCCTGACGCGCTCTATGGGATCGAATATTTGATCGACGGAGAAAAACGATATCGCTTCTGGGCGCTTGAATGCGAGCGCATCAGTCTGAAATTTCGTTCCGATGTGAAGAGCTCTAGTCTAGCGCCAAAACAGGTAGCCTATGATGCATTAATAAGAGATCGAAAATACAAGACACGTTGGTCAATTCCCAACCTGAAGCTGCAACTTGTCAGATCAAATCGTCTCGATAACTCTCAGCCCACAATCATTTAGTTCGCCATCTTCAAACGGCATCACGTCAGGTCGGTCGTTATTAACCTTACGCATTGCTACCTTGCGAATCGTCCGACGACATTTGATTTAGGGAAGATTCACATCAACCATAAGCTTCATAATTGATTGTTGATCCTTGTCGATTTGCGCATAAGCGGCAGACCAAGCTTCCAAAGGGTAATGCCCGTCGACTAGCGGTTCCAACACTAATCCACTAGCGAGCAAATCCCGCGCCTTTAGCCAGTCGTCCATCCAGTACATCATCGAACCCTTGACTAGGAGTTCGTGCTCTCCAACGCGCGCCAGATCGACTGGTGGGCTGTCACCAAACACACCCACAATTAGAATAGTGCCTCCTTTCTTGATCGAGGGAACGAGCGCAGCGATCGTCTGGCTCACGCCAGCCGCCTCGACGCCAAGCGAAAATCCTTCACTGCCAAAGACTCTCTCAGCTGCAATTTCAACAGTCTCATTCATGGAATTTGCGGTATGTTCGATACCGCATGCATTGGCACGTTTCAGACGAAGATCGTTTATGTCTGTAAGAAGCACATTCGCTCCTTCCAATTTCGCTACCTGTGCAATCAAGTTGCCGATAGGGCCAGCACCGGTGATTAAAATATTTTGATTCTTGACATTACCGAGCCTGGAAACAGCATGGACAGCAACTGCGACCGGCTCCATGAATGCGCCCTGATTGAGGTTGAAGTCATCTGGAAGTGAAACAATTCGGTCGGCTTTGGTAACAAAATAGTCTTGACCACAACCATCGGCCTGAAAGCCTCTTACTTTTAGATTTTCACAAATGTTGAAGTTCTCATTGCGACAAGATCGACATTCTCCGCAGATGATCTGCGGCATAGCAGTGACTAACTCACCGGGTTTTAAGTCTGTTACCTTCGAGCCTAAACAATCGATAAATCCACAAAATTCATGGCCCTGGACAACCGGAAATGGTGTGAACGGATGTTTACCATGCCAGACATGAATATCCGAACCACAAATCCCAATTCTCGCGACCCTGATGCGAACTTCATCTGGGCCGGGTTCCGGAATTGGAACCTCCCTGAGTTCCATCTCGCCTGGGGATCTGACCAGTTGCTGTTTCATTTTTGCCTCTCAGAAGTCAGCGCTACGCTCCGGACCTTTGCCAGAATGCGACATCATTGCATTAAAGTGTTTAAGCAGAAGGTCGTTCTTCAGACCTTGATGTTCGGGGCTGTCCCATAGATCAATGTGTTCGTCAGGATCTGTGTTATGGTCAAAAAATTCCCCGATCCCGGCGTCATGATAGATACATAGTTTGTAGCGGCCATCAAAATACATGCTGCCACGAGAACCGACGCTGCCGTCATAATTAATGGCGTCATAATATTCCGAAAGGACGTATGGTTTGTGCTCGTGTAGATCAACATCGCCGGTCAGCAGTGGCTTGAGCGATCGTCCCTGCATATTGGCTTGCCATGAAACACCAACGAAATCCAAGATCGTCGGCGGAATGTCTACCAATTCCACAAGTGCGTCGGACACTTTTCCGGGCAAGACCGACTTTGGATAAGCAATAAGCAACGGCACATGCACAAGGCCTTCATAAAAACGGCATCCTTTGTACAATAATCCATGGTCCCCGAGCATCTCTCCATGGTCGCTCGTAAAGATGATCAAGGTATCATCAAGCTGATTAGTGCCAGTTAAGGTCTCAAGCAGCTCGCCGATCATATCGTCGATTAGCGCGATCATGGCGTGATAAGAGGCTCTAAGTTTTTGTGGATCAACGCGAACCGGCGGTCGATCGTGAGCGCCTTCTTCAGTGGTCTCTAAAAAGTCTCCATCGTCATCGATATAGTTAGGGTCGAAAGCATTCTGAGCTTGTTGATCGACCCGGCCCATAAGCTTGTCGTGATGCTCAATATCACCAGGACGAAATACGGGTTTTGGCATGTCCCTTGGGTTGAACTTTGCTAGATACTCCTGTGGCGGATCGAATGGGGGATGTGGATCAAAGAGATTAATTGAGAGCAACCAATCCTTATCTTTGTTTCGATCAATGAACTCCTTTGCTCTCTCCCCAGCCCAGGTGGTTTGGTGGAGATCCGCTGAGACCCCAGTCCGGATCGAGCCCTTTTGATCCTCATATAACTTATGTGGATCAATATCCTTGGCAACAAGCCAGTTTTGGTAGTCATGACCCTTATCCCAATCCGGGTCCGGGTGTTGGCTCCAGTAGAATTCGTCATAGCCATCGTCTGGCCGTTTTTCGACAATGCCTTGGGCACGCGAGAGATGAAGTTTGCCGATGAGACCAGTGTGATAGCCTGCGTCTTTTATTAGTTTTGGAAGCAGCGGCAAGTGATCTGGAAAGCCAACATTCCCGTTTCGATGCACCTGATGGGAAATCGGATAAAGGCCGGTTAGAAAACTTGCTCGGCTCGGGGTACAGATCGGGCTTTGGCAATAGGCACGGGTGAACACAACTCCGCGCTCTGCGATCGTATCGATATTCGGCGTTCGGGCTCCAGGATATCCAAGGCAGGAAAGCGTGTCCCATCGCTGCTGATCAGTGCATATCCATAAAATGTTTGGTCTTTTCATTCCTCTTTACTCCGCCAGGCACCTACGCTGTGAGAAAAATCTTCGACGTTCATATGTGATGTCGTCATGCTCCCAATACTTGCGCGTCATGCAGCCGGATCCAGACGAACGCCATCCGGCCCAAAAACATGAACGGTACCTGTGACAGATATTTTTATGTCATCGCCACGTTTGAGGTCGGTCTCGCCGTCCGCGCGTATAACGAGAACCTGACTATTGCTCCCTTGCCCGATCTCGGCGCGAACAATCGCCTCTGAGCCAAGTTCTTCAACGCCAGTTACATTGGCGGCCATTCCATTTCGGGCAATCGAAAGATGCTCTGGCCGAAAACCAATAGTGACTGTCTTGCTGGAAATTTCCGCGACTTGTTTTTGGACATTGTCCTTTATTGGAACAGCCTGCCCATTTATTTTGATGCCATCCCCGTCGGTCTTCACCTCAACGAAATTCATCGCGGGTGTGCCGATAAACCCCGCAACAAACAGATTTGCTGGTTTGCTGTAGAGATTTCGCGGTTCGTCAACTTGTTGCAATACGCCATCTTTCAGGACTGCAACCCTGTGACCCATTGTCATGGCTTCGACCTGATCATGGGTGACATAGACCGTAGTCACGCCAAGGCGAGCTTGTAAGTCGACCATTTCCGACCGGGTTTGATCTCTAAGTTTCGCATCGAGATTTGAAAGCGGCTCATCCAACAGATAGACTGAAGGGTGACGCACAATTGCTCGACCCATGGCAACTCTTTGGCGTTGGCCGCCCGAAAGCTGTGCCGGCTTCCTATCCAGATATTGCGTCAATTCGAGAATACGGGCAGATTCCGCCACGGCCTCATCGATCTTATCTTGCGACTGCTTAGCCAAACGGAGCGGGAAACCAATATTTTCCGCTACTGTCATATGCGGATAGAGCGCATAGCTCTGGAAAACCATAGCAATGTCGCGATCTTTGGGCTCGACCTCATTGACGATGCGTTCCCCAATCAACAAATCGCCGGAAGAAATGTCTTCAAGTCCTGCAATCATGCGCAGGATGGTAGATTTACCGCACCCTGATGGTCCCACCAGTACCAGGAATTCACCATCTCGGATGTGCAGATTGAGATTATCGACTGCCTTCAGCCCATTTGGATAAAGCTTATTCACCCCTTCAAATAGGATATCAGCCATAGGTTCTTTCTCCTGCTATTTTATGTCCGACACCGTCTCCTACTTGCGGCGTGTTGACGGGTTTGCCGAACGAATGGGAGGCGGTGTACGAAGTCATCAAGAAAGGCATTTGGATCATCCTTTCACCGAACCAGATGCGAGGCCGGAAATCATGTAGCGGCGAACCAGGAAACCAAATGCGACAGCTGGACCAACGATGAATACTGATGCCGCTGCGATTTTCCCCCATTCCGTTCCTTCAAAAGCAAGAAAATTGACGATCGCGACGGGAAGCGTAACGACTTCGGAGCGGGTAAGGATCAATGCAAAAAGAAATTCATTCCAAGAGAAGATGAAAGCCAGGATAGACGAGGCGAGGATACCACCTTTAAGCAGCGGCAAATCAACCAAGATCAGGGTTTCCCAAGGGGTGGCTCCGTCGATCTTGGCCGCTTCGGTAAGCTCCCTGGGTATGGATGACCAGATCGGCGTCAACATCCAGATAATGAGCGGTACATTGAAAATCATATGCACCAGCATCAATCCGAAATGGGTATCGAGGACCCCGAGCCGGTTGTAAACTACAAAATACGGTAGGAGATAGACCATGCCCGGAACCATTCGAATCAGCAAAATGGCCAATAATGAATTCTTTCGAATGGGTCCTCGTAGGTTTCTTAATCCATAAGTGGCTGGGATTGCGACAAGCAGCGAAAGTAGTACAGCGCCGACTGAGACAATGATGCTGTTCTTGATCGCATGTAAAAATGCTGAATCGCCAAATACCCCGAAATATGCCTCAAATGTAGGCGTGAAGAAGAGCTTGGGAGGATTGGCAAACGCGTCCAGCCGCGTCTTAATTGAAAGTAGTACTAGCCATAGGAATGGAGCGATTATGACGATTGCCCAGACCAAACCAAAGGCATACAGGCCAAACGTAACGGATCTTGGACGCACCCTCATTTGCTGCCTCCCTCGGTTTCAATGCTCCGCAAAAGCAAATTCGTGGCTGGCGCAAGCAACATGACGAGCAGGGCTAGGAAGGTTAGGATCATGGCTGAGGCGTAACCAACCTTCAGGAAGGTAAAGCCGGAAACAAACGAATAGTAGTTTACCGTCTCGGTCGATCCCGCAGGACCCCCGGAAGTCATGACAAAAATGATCGGAAAAATGGCTAGTGCCTCCATGATCCTGAATACCAGGACCACAAGTGCAGTTTCTTTCAAAAGCGGAAGTGTGACGAATTTGATCTGCTGAGTCCACGTTGCACCGTCAATACGCGCGGCTTCATAAAGATCGCGCGGAAACGTTTGCATCGATGTGAAGAACATGATCGCCACAAACGGTGTCCAACCCCAGGTGGCTGCGATGATAATCGCGATCATCGCGGTCATCGGTTCAGACAACCAGGTTGGGCCGGTGATCCCGATCAAACTTAGATAGTAGTTGATCCCGCCCAGTTGCGGTGTGAACAATACTTTCCACATTAATCCCATGACGATGGGCGGGAAGAACATCGGCACAATGAAAATAACACGAAGCCAACCTAGGCCCTTTAGGCGTTCATTCATCACAAGAGCTAAGAAAAAGCCGAAGATCAGCTGAAAGGCCACTGGTCCGAAAATGAGGATGGCACTTTGCCAAAGGCTGGAAAGAAAACGTTCGTCCCGGAAGAGTTGTATGAAATTGTCAAATCCGATAAATCGCGTTGGTCTTGGACTCACATAGGAAATATTGGTCATGCTGAGGCCGACCGTGAACAGGATCGGTACAACCGTTAAGGCAGCGATTATGATCATTGCAGGCGCAAGAAAGCGTCGGTAACCGGCATTTGCACGGCGGTTCATCGCTTTTTGCAAACCTTTATCGATCTCGTGATATGTCGGTCCATTCGTATTCACACTGCATCTACCTTATTGCTGAACCAGACGAGCCAATTGCTTCAAAAAAAGGCGGCCCAACGGGTGCCGGGCCGCCTCAAGCGCCGGTCTTCTGGGAGGATCTTAACGCGGCAAGTTACTTGAGGTAGCCCTCATTTTTGAGGATCTTAGCGATGTCCTCATTAGCGTCGTCCAAAGCCTGCTGAGGGGTCTTCTGCCCGATTTCAGCCTCTTGTACGGCCTGACCCATCCGCTCTCCGACAAGGCCCCAGCCCGGGAAAGGTGGATAATAGTCAGCAGGAGCTTCGTTTAATGAAGCTTGATAGACTTTGAGAAATTCCCCGCCACCAAAATCGAAATTGTATTTTCCGACGAAATCCGGATGTTCCCAAACCGCATTGCGAGTAGTGGCAAGGTAGTTTGAATTCTGAGACACTTTGACCATAGTATCCGCGCTGGTCGCCCATTCGAGGAACATGTAGGCCGCTTCAGGTGCATCAGAATTACCAGCTACACATAGTCCATGCGATGCAAATGATGGCTCTGGCCCAGCCACTCCGCCAGGAACCACGGCAAAGCCAAGATTACCAGAAACCTTCGACTGCTCAGGATCAAGGATTCGCCCTGCAAGAGGCGCCCCATCAATCACCATGGCCACCGTGCCTTGTTGCATAGAGGTCACCACGTCATCGAACACAAAGCTTACAGCACCTTCTGGGGCGTAGTTTTGCTTTAGATTTACAAAAGTCTCGAGCGCCTGTACCGCCTCGGGTGAGTTCACAGTCGGTGTATAGTCATTTGGGAAATCCTTAAAATACTCCGCACCATGACCGTAGAAAAACAAATTAAACGCCCAGATGTTTCCTGCCGAAGAAGCCGGACTTCCTCGGAGCGCCAACGCCGGTAGGCTATCACTGTGAACCGCGGCTGCTGCCTTGACAAAGTCATCGAATGAAGTTGGCGGCATTTCCACGCCAGCGTCTTTGAATTTATCAATCTGATAGTAGAGCATTACGGTCGCAGCAAAGAAGGGGAGACATTGCTGCTTACCGTCTACTGCCATGCCAGTTAGTGTCGACGGAATGAAGTCGTCAATATTTAGTTGAGCTGGGTCAGAAACATCTGTTCCGACAAAATCGGCAACGGGCTTGATCCAACCATTGGCGGCATAGAGCGGCATATTTCCACTTTGTACCCCGACGATGTCGAACGCGCCGGATCCGGTCGCAAGCTCCAGCTGAGCCTTTTGAAGGGCGGCGGCTTCCGACAGTGTTTCGATGTTGACCTTAATTCCGGTCTCTGCCTCAAATTCAGGAACCAGTTCCGCCAATCCCGGAAGGAACGACGCACCGTGATATAGGACATTGATTTCGGTTCCCTCGAACTTGCGCTTATCCTGCGCAATCGCCGAGCTTGCCATCAGTGCCAAAGCGGTGGTTGTTATTAGAGCGGACCGCAAGTTTCGTTTGGACATGATTACCTCCATGTCTTCAAGAGTTGTGTTTGGGCAATTGCGCTGCGGCTGAACTGCCAATCAACGCAGATTCCGTTGAGGCGAATTTTGGTGTTAAATTTCGCACGACGTGAAAACCGTGGCCGCCATAACAACGGTGTTCGCGATGGGCATCTCCAAGGAGACAGCGTGTTTCGCGAACCAAGGGAACCCGAAGACCTGGCAAACATGACGTGAACACCATGCGCTGACAGTGGCGGGTAGCAGAAAGAACAATCTTCTCTAGTTGATTTCCAACAGCGAACAAGCTCCACTGGGTTTGCCACCGAAACGGCAAATGGGGCAGTTTCAAATCTTCTGTCGGACCTCCCAGTCCAAGATAATTGCACATCTCGTTTTCAGCATCGTCTTTTGACCATGCCTTCCTCCCTATCCTGAAGCATGCAAAGAAATTGGACATCTGGGTAAGGCTAAGATTATATGCCCTATGCAAAAAACGTATAGGTCAGCAAATGAGGAGTATGAGGCAATTTGTAATCGTCGCAGATTGCGGCAGTATTTCCCGGGCTGCGGCACGCTTGAACATTTCGCAACCCACCTTGTCGCGATCAATCCGTAACTTAGAAGCAAACCGCGGCGTCGAACTTTTTAACCGACATGGCGAGGGGGTGACATTAACCCAATATGGGCAAATCCTCTACGCGCACGCGGTGAGCATTCTAAATCAATATGATCGGGCCAACGAAGAAATCCGTCAGCTACAAGGAAGCGGCAAGGCTTCGTTGAGGATCGCCGCTGGCGACCTTTGGGGCTATGTTCATTTGCCGACAGCGGTAAAGGAATATTCGGATCGACATCCAGACGTCCTAGTCGACTTGGAAATTGTAAGCCACGCAAATCGTCTCGATGGGCTTCGAAATGGAACATATGATTTGGTATTCGGCATCATCGACCCATCGGTTGAAGCGCTGTACTCAATGACCTTCCTAAAGCTTAAGAAAGAAGGTTTTCATATTTACGGAGATAGCCATCATCCATTGCGTGGCGTCCATCGAATTCGAAAGCGCGATTTGGCCGGTCATCGGTGGATAAATCACCAGTTTGAATTTGGGCTCAATGATGATGCCGGAGAAGGCCAAGAGCGTGACTACGCTGTTAAGGCCAATACACTTTTGAGTGCAATCCAAGTAATGCGGGGTTCACAATTACTTATCTCCGCTTCTAGTGGGTTTGACGATCTCCTAAAAACGTTTGGAATACTGCCTATATGCAGTGACGCGACACGACAAGTGCTCGATAGCGGCGCTATTTTTTGGGGTGATTTACAGGAGAAACCCATGCTGCGCTATTTTGTGGAATCAGTGAAACGCCAAGTAAATGGCTAACGCATTACGATGCAATGAGGGAGTGTTGCACAAATTCAAAATGCACCCCAGCAGCACAGACTGGCGCCGCGATCAACAGTTCAGTGCCTAATACAATCGGCATGCGTTTGGTTTCTTTGGCCAAGTCACGCCTAAATTCTAAATCTTCGGACCACCAGATTATTCCATCCAGATCTATAAAACTTGTAAGCATATCAATGCGGTCTACAACGCTCTTAGCGGAGGCAAAAAGACGCTGTTCTTCGACACTTGAATGCATTCATGCGCGCATCAGGCGCTGGACCGGCAAGAGAAGCTGATTTCCGACTTCTCAGCTAAGAACTCCAACCGATGCCGAGTACGTTTCAACAAGCGAGCGTACAACGAGCAATGCTCTCTTAGCTTAATCTGAATGAATACCTTGGTCGTGACTCAGGCGTGGTTATGGAAAGGGGCTATTGCATTCTAAACAACCGGGCCAAGCTTCAGTTTGCTTCCGTCAAAGAAACGTGAGTACCTGAAACGGTTCAAGTTATGTGTAGGCTCCTTTTGTAAAGCAATGTCGGAAACAATCTTGCCAACGCCAGGCCCCATCCCAAAGCCATGGCCACTCATGCCAGTCGCAAGTATCAACCCGGGAAATTCAGAGACCCGATCAACAACAGGAACAATGTCCGGCATGAAGTCGATCATGCCAGCCCAACTTTTCAGGATTCTTGGACGCCCAAGCTGGGGAAACAGTATTGAAAATTCTCGGATCAAACTCTCGACGGCATCGCGATTTGGTTCAGGATCCAAAACGCGAGTTTTTTCGAATGGACTGATTTGGTCGGAGTTCCATCTCTTTGGGATCCACCCATCAGGAAATCCGAGAGGACCAAACAATCTGAGCCTAGGGTTGGCAAGACTCGATTTTAGAGTTGGGAGATAGTGCTTCATACTTCTGATTGCGTGCCATCCCAGATACATGTCTTGAGGATTGCGATCTGAAAGCGTGTATCCACCATCTTCTCTACGCCGTATTGCAAGGCCTTCATCGATAGCCATTCCGGGTAGTATTTCCGGCAGAACTTCCGTTTGAGCTACCGTACCCTTGACGGACAATTGTGGAAGACGAACGCCATGTTGCTGCAACAGCAGCGAAGACCATGCACCACCAGCTAGTACAACCTGTTCAGATCGAACAGAGCCATGTTCGGTTACAACGCCAACAACTCTACCAGCCTCAATGTAGAGTGAACGCACAGCGCAGTCTTCAAGAATTGCGACCCCCTCAGTATGCACTAACCTCGCCACCGCCGGAACTGCTTTCCATGGTTCCGCTCTGGCGTCGCTGGGCGTCGATATACCGCCGACCCAAGGGCTATCGCCGCGCCCTTCCCCGGCATTGTGATCAATTTTTTTGGCAAGCTCCTCAGAGGATAGCCAGGTCGTCTGCAGTTGATGCTCTTTGGCAACTTCAATCCACTCTGCAAATTTTTCCAATCGCGGTTCTTCTCGTGCCAGGTAGGTGCAACCACCCCTAACAAAACCGGTTTTGCCATTGAGTTCGAGGTCAACTTCTTCCCAAAGTCTGTTGGCTTCCATGACGATTGGCAGTTCAGCGGCATCCCGTCCTTGCTGGCGCAACCATCCCCAATTTCTGCTGGATTGTTCACCAGCAATGCGCCCCTTCTCGACCACCAGGACCTTCATGCCCTGGCGATTTGCATATAGGGCGGTGAAGATTCCGACTATGCCGCCGCCGATCACCACCAGATCAACGGCCTCCGGGAGATGATCTGAAAATTGCTTTGGCGAGCTCGCGGTGATTTCGGCCTGTGAGTGAACTTTGACCATATTGGCAAATCTCCACCTGCCTGCTCAAGATCTCAATCGCTAAGCGACTGACGTGATATGTGGCCGAAGTAATTCGAGATCCGCTTCGCTAAGTCTATCCGCTGCTTCATCGCGATGATGCCAATAGGGATATATGAGCGGCTGCAAACTGACCTCGTCGAGACTGCTCCGTTCTTCGGCCGTGAGTTTTAGCTCTGCTGCAGCGAGATTGTCTTTAAAGTGAGCTTCAGTTCGACCACCGATAATGACGGATGTGACGGCATTTCGACCGATGAGCCAAGCGAGTGCAACCTGGGCTGCCGAAACCTCCCTCTCTTTCGCTATTGATAGCAATGCCTCTACAATGTTCCAAAGCCGGCCTTCATCGCGAATTGGGGGCTCCTTCCATCCTGCGAACTGACGCGAGCCCTCAGGTGTAGATTGATCGCGACGGTGCTTTCCAGTCAGCAATCCACCGGCAAGTGGGCTCCAAACCAAAACACCAAGACCTTGATCCTGGGCGATGGGAAGCAACTCATACTCGGCATCCCGAGATTCTAAGGAATAGTGTATTTGTTGGCTAACAAAACGTTGACGTTTGTCATTTGCACTGACACCGAGCGCTTTCATTATGTGCCAGCCTGCGAAATTGGAGCACCCTATGTACCGGACCTTTCCATCACGAATGAGGGTATCAAGTGCCTCAAGCGTTTCTTCCAAAGGAGTCTCGCCATCCCACTCGTGCAACTGGTAGAGGTCGATCACGTCAGTTTTCAATCGTTTCAAGCTTGCTTCGCAGGCTGCGATCAGATGCTGTCGCGACGATCCAACATCGTTCGGACCCTCTCCCATGCGGAAACGAGCTTTTGTGGAAATCAGCACTCCGCTTTTACGTTTGCCGCCAAGGGCATCACCAACGATTTTTTCGGATAGGCCGTCGGAGTAAACATCTGCGGTGTCAATCATATTTACACCAGCGTCGAGGCTCATATCAATTATTCGGGCTGCTTCAGGAACTCCGAGCTCGCCGATTTTCTCCGCCCAGCCGACGCCACCGAACGTCATTGTACCGATTGTCATCGTCGAGACTCTAAGGCCTGACCGTCCTAACAGTCTGTACTCCATCATTCTCTCCTATCAATTGATTCGCCGATTTCTGTTGGCCAATTGAAGCCTTAGTGCGAATAGAGAGCACGAAGTGATGCTCTGGCCCCTCGCGGGATGTCTTGCTCGACTTCGCGCTTAGCTAAGTGCCCTGGAGAGACGATTTATTGAGTCCTCCAAAAATTTTTTTGGCTCCAATCCGTACCGCCCAGCGTTCATTTCCACAGTCAGAAGTCCGCGGTAGCCCTGGTCATCCATGTACTGCAGGTACTCTTGCATTGGCAGATCACCGTCTCCCCAAACCATGTGGGATGAGATAGGCGGGACTGCATCGACAAAATGACAGTGTATGATCGTCTCGCCATAGAGATCAAAGTGCTCGGCAGGCTCTTCGCCTTGGATCGCCATGGCGCCGGTGTCCAAGGCGGTCTTTAAGTTGGATGAGCCAACCTCGTTCAGATACCTCTTTAAGTCCGTTGCCGTTAGGACAAGATTAGTCTCTTGCGGCTGAAGGGACTCAGTGATGCATATCACGCCAAGGGATTGCGCATATTCGGTAATCTCCCGCATTGCTTTAACAGAGCGTAGCCAGGCAGTTTCTGCCGGTTCCTCGTAATAACCCCAGCCACATGTCACGAACAAAAGGCGGCAGTTTAAGTCCGAACAGATTTCAACTGCACGCTTAAAAAATGCAATACTCGAATTTCGGAGAGTCTCATCTGCGGAGGCTATGTTCACTGGATACACCATCTGCTCAGGTGTGTAACATGCAAGTTCAAGGCCTCGCGATATCAGACTTTGCTTAAGTCCAGCAACCTCTGCTTTACCAACATGATCGACATGAAAATGTGGTGCCCACCCCCACATCTCAAAGTGCTTGATTCCCAGTTCCGCCATATCATTGAGACAGGTCTCCAGAGAGAATTTTCCGTATCCGAAATTAGACCCACTAATATTGTCAGGTGTTAGATTCTGCATGGTTGATTCCTTTCGACGGCGAGCATCGGCCTTTGTTCTGCAAGTGCCGTTTCTGGACTTCACTCTTTCACTGCACTCCGTTCGTAAGAGACTTTCTAGATGCATTCTTTCAAGTTTCTGGTTTGTGGCGGTAACCGGAAGAACTGCGGCGCAACGGAAATTTCCGGCGTATAGGCGCGCGGATTTTGCTTCAGCACAAACAAGACGGTATCAGCGACATCTTCGGGTTGAAGCAGTTGAGTTCGATCATCTTCATGATTTTGCGATCTTTGAAGCGTATCAGCGGCACCGGGATTGATAACGGTGGCCTTCACGCCATGTTCAAATCCCTCTGCATCAATAACTTGAGTAAAGCCAACAACACCAAATTTCGACGCAACATAGGGTCCCATATGATTGCTCCCCACCTTACCGGAACCCGAACCAATGTTGATGATGTGGCCAGAGCCTCGTTCACACATTTGCCCGAATACGGCTTGAGTGCAGAGCATTGTCCCCTTCAGATTGACGTCGAGGACAAAGTCCCAGTCGTCCTCTTGAATATCAACAATAGCGCTGTGCACTGCCACGCCACCATTGTTGACAAGGATGTCGACTTGGCCGAATTCAGCGTCTGTTTTGTCGACCATGTTGCGAATTTGATCGGCATAGCGAACATCAGTTTTGACCGAAATCGCTTTCCCGCCCAGACTGTTAATTTCCGAGGCAACAGTATCGATTTCCTCCACGTCCGGTGAGGCCAGACAAACGTTTACCCCTTCCGCATGAAGAGCAAGTGCAATCGCCTTGCCAAATCCGCGGCCACCTCCGGTCACAATTGCAGCTTTTCCCTTTATATCCATAACATCGCCTGCTTTCTCATTCTTTCGCCACAAAATGACCGGGCTCGACTTCCACATGTTCAACACGAACAGGTCCCTCACCCGCCGGCCAACGGGGACTAGGAATCTCACCAGTTAACAGCAGTCTTTCCTTTCGTTGCCGTGGATCAGCTATGGGAGCGGCCGACAGCAATTTTTTGGTATAGGAATGGGTTGGGTTCTCGAATACCTGAGCACGCTTGCCGATTTCGACTATTTGCCCTAAATACATGACCGCCACGCGATGAGCCATGCGCTCGACAACAGCCAAGTCATGGGTGATAAAGAGATAGCTTAATCCCATGTCGCGCTGCAGTTCCATCATAAGATTGATGACCTGCGCTTGCACGGAAACATCCAGCGCTGACACTGATTCATCAGCAATCACGAGCTTGGGCTGAAGGGCCAGCGCGCGTGCAATGCATACCCGCTGGCGTTGCCCCCCCGAAAACTGGTGAGGAAACTGCTCCATGTGGCTTGCCATCAAACCGACGCGTTCAAAAAGTCTTGCCACACGATCCCGAAGTTCAGAGCCTCGCTTTGCCAGGCCATGAATGATCAAAGGTTCAGATACAGAATAACCAACGGATCGACGTGGATCGAGGCTGGCAAACGGATCCTGGAAGATCATTTGCATCTTGGCGCGATGCGGGCGCATCTGCGATGTCGACAGACCTCTGATCTCTTGATTGTCGAGTTTGACGCTGCCACCATCTGCTTCGAGCAATTTACATATCAATTGTGCAAGCGTTGACTTTCCACAGCCACTTTCACCCACAACTGCCAGCGTTTCTGAATGTTGAATTTCAATGTCAACATGTTCAACGGCGTGGACCTTCGATCCATCAGCAATTGGGAACACTTTCTGGAGGTCGTGGACCTCAAGCAATGGAGTTGTCATTCGTCCTCCTCCTGAACTAGATCGAATAGCTCAGGTTCGGTCTTGCCAGTCATTGACCCTAAACGCGGGATAGAGGCGAGGAGAGCTTGCGTGTACTTCGCTGTTGGTTTTTCAAATATGTCATATACAGTTCCGGTCTCGACCACTCTAGAACGCTTCATCACAACAATGTCGTCTGCAACTTCCGCAACCACACCCATGTCGTGGGTGATCAACATGACCGATGCCCCGGTCTGATCCTGCAGATCCTTCATCAAGCCCAACATTTGGGCCTGGATCGTTACATCGAGTGCCGTTGTTGGTTCATCGGCAATGAGTAGTTTCGGATCGCACGACAATGCCATTGCGATCATCACCCTCTGACGCATCCCACCGGATAATTGATGCGGATAGTCACTGAGAACTTTTTCGGCACGTGGGATGCGTACCATTTCATACATTTCAAGGGCTTTGCTATATGCCTCTTGCTTTGAAAGCCCCTGGTGCAACTGAATTGCCTCAATGACCTGATTGCCAGTTGTGTAGACAGGGTTGAGGCTAGTTAGCGGCTCCTGGAACACCATGGAAATCTCATTGCCGCGAATATCACGCATTTCCCGTTCGGACGCTTTGATCAGATCAATTTCCGATCCGTCTTTCCGTTGAAACAAGATTTCGCCGCTATCGATTTCAGCGCGCGTTCCCAGAGTAACAAGTCTCATAACTGAGAGCGCAGTGACGGACTTTCCGGAGCCGCTTTCACCAACAACGGCTGTTGTCTTGCCTGGATAGAGATCGAACGAGAGATCTTTTAACGCTGTAAAGGTACCAAATCTAACGGTGAGATTTCGAATGGATAGGAGCGGTTTGTCAGCCATCACCGCCCCCTTAGCTTGGGATTGATGGCGTCCTGTATGCCGTCTCCGATCAAGCTTAGACTTAATACCGTCAGAAAAACCATAAGGCCCGGGAAGGTGACGCCCCACCAATTGACCAGAAAATACTGACGATTGAGCCCAACATAGTAGCCCCAGCTCAAACTGTCCGGATCGCCAAGGCCAAGGAAAGCAAGACCCGCTTCAAACAGTATCGCAGCACCCATGGTCAGCGTTGCCTGCACAATCAAGACCGGTAGTGTGTTTGGCAGGATCGTCAGCAAGATGATACGCGCATTCGAAGCCCCAATTGAACGGGCGGCTTTAACATATTCAAGGTTCTTCTGCTTCAAAAATTCAGATCGAGTCTGTCGAGCGATCGGCGGCCAGGATATCACTCCGATGGCCAAAACAATCGTGGTAGTAGACGCCCCGAATAGAGCCACCACCACAAGGGCAAATAATAGTCCAGGGAGAACTTGGAAGAACTCGGTGACTTTCATCAAAGTGCGGTCGATAATGCCGCCGTAGTACCCTGCGAGCGCACCGATCAATGCCCCCACAGTAACGATTAACAGAGCGGCAAAACCAGCCACTTCCAGCGTAGTGGACCCACCATGCATAACGATCAGCGCAACGTCACGTCCGAGATAATCGGTTCCGAGAAGTGGCCCTCCATCCGTGAATGGTGCGGTATGGCGCTTTCCAGCATAGGCAAATTTGTCTGCCGAAAAGAATAGCGGCAGAATGTAGCTGACAAACAAAATTACGATCATCAGACCGGCTCCAAAAACGGCTGCCTTGTTCGCCATGAACATGCGCAGTCCCTGATTTCGGTCTGCCGGCGGAATGTGCGCGACTTGTGTTGCGGAACCTTGGTGAGCCAAATCAAGCCCCCTCAATTCGAATTCGTGGATCGACAAGGCGGTAGACTATGTCAGTGAACAGGTTCGCTAGAATTACTGTCGCAGATACCATGGTCAGAATGGCAAGAAGAACGTTCGTATCTCTTGTGAGCACAGCCTCGAATGCCAACCGTCCCAGCCCTGGCCAGTTAAAGACGGTTTCCACCAATATCGCGCCGGAAAGAAGTACCCCGAACTCCATTCCAAGAATTGTGATGATGGGGATCACCGCGTTTCTCAAGGCATGCTTGATCATGACCGGGCCCTCGCTCAGTCCCTTCGCCCTCGCTGTACGGATATAATCGGATTGCAAAACTTCTAGCATCGACGCTCGAGACAGACGGGCATAGGAAGCCAGAAAAATCACGCCGAGTGATATGGTCGGCAAAATCAGATGCCGCACTGTATCAAGTGCTCTCTCAACAAAGGGCGCATCGTTGGCAAGCCGCAGATCGTTCATTCCAGCAATAGGCAACCACTCAAGCCAAACTCCGAAAACAAGCAATAACAAGATACCCGTCCAGAAAACTGGCATGGCAAAACCGATTAGAGCGAAAACGGTCAGGCCAGCACTGAAGAAGCTGGTTGGATGGCGAGCTGCTATAGACCCAATGGTAACGCCAATCAAAACAGCGAAGGTCAGCGCTGAGAGCGCGAGCAACAACGTAGGAAATATGCGCGGCGCGATCATCTCTAAGACAGGCTTGTTGCCAATAGGTGACCAACCAAAATCACCTGTCAGTACGTTTCCGACATAAGTGAAGAGCTGAACATGAAAAGGTTGATCGAGCCCAATCTGCTCTCGAATAAGTTCGTTTTGCTCTTCTCGCGCATCCCCAAGGCCGCCGCTTGACAGCGCATCAACCACGTCACCAGGCGCAAGATGAACAAGCACAAAATTGAATACGATAACTGCCAAGATCAGCAAAAACGATTCAAGTATCTTGACCGCGACCGCTTTCATTTAGGTTTCCCCTATCAAGGAATGGCCGCCCAAGCGGCCATTCCTGTTTCACATTTTAAGATTCAATTATTTATCGATCCACACTTCAGCCCAACTGTCCATCCAGCCCCATACGCCATCGGGCGGATTCTCAATGGAATTCTGCATGCGCGTGAACCAAACTTCGTTGGTCAGATAGATCACCGGGACATCGGCATTGATCATTTCCTGAGCTTCGAAGTAGAGCCGCTTGCGCTCATCAACATCCAACGCAAATCCAGCCTCGGCAAGTTTGGCATCAACAGCTTCATTGCAGTACCCGCTCATGTTCGAAAATGCGACGCCGACCTTGATATTGTCACAATTGTAGCTGCGGTTCACGCCGATCACGGGATCACCCCAGTTCCAAAGGCCAACCAGAGAAATCTGGTAGGGCGAGTTTTCAGCGGTGATTTCCTTAAGCTGCGTTACTTCATCGGGCTTCACGTCGATCTGCAGGTCAACACCGATTTCAGCCCATTGACGCTTTAGCACTTCAGCACCAGTTTGAAGTGGTCCTGGGTGTGTGGAAATCGTCAGTTCCAGACCATCTGGATAACCAGCTTCTGCAAGCAGCGCCTTTGCTTTCTCTACATCACGATCATAGCAGTTTGCATCTGCGTTGTAGAACGGGCTTTGGCTCTGAATGCCGGTGCATTGACGCCGATGCTGTCCCGCATAAACGACGTCGTTGTACTCTTCCCAGTTGTAGCCATACCAAAGGGCCTGACGAACACGAACATCTGAAAGAACCTCGTCGCGAACATTGAGCTGGATCCAAGGAATAGCACCGATAGCCTCAAAACCTTTGTCGATCACTTTGATGTTCGGGTTCTGACGCGCCCGATCAATATCGTCGCCGGCCCAGATACTGACCATGTCAAACTCGCCGGATTCAATTCCAAGCGAGTTGGTCGATGGATCCGGAACAACATTGAAGATCACTTCATCAAGGTAGGGAAGTCCTTCAACAAAGAAGTCTTCATTTTTGACAAAGTGGATTTTGGCGTTGCCGTTCCATTCTTTCAGTTTGAACGGGCCGGAACCCACCACGTCTTGCGTCAGACGGGGATGGGTCGCCATGTCCTGTCCGTCATTGTATATGTGCTCTGGAATGATGGGTAAAAGACCTGGGGTCAATGCCATCATCAATGCAGGATGAGGCTGTTTCAGATTGATTGTGCAGTCCTTGCTGTCGCCACCGTCGACACCTGTGACCGGGGCGAACATCGGCTTGAATGGATGGTTTTCCTGGCTGGTCTTGATACTGAACGCAACGTCCGTACAGGTAATGTCCTCGCCAT
This sequence comes from Salaquimonas sp., assembly GCA_028289365.1. Lineage (GTDB taxonomy): Bacteria > Pseudomonadota > Alphaproteobacteria > Rhizobiales > Rhizobiaceae > BOKV01. The sequence goes on from JANQQM010000060.1 coordinate 84,393, forward strand.
CATGGAAGCGAGCCTCCGGATGAAGGGTAAAGTCGAACTTCTTCCCGTCATCGGCAAAAGACCATTCTGTCGCGAGATAGGGAACTGGCTCATAGTCATCTGACAACCGGATCAATCCGGCATTGAGTTGAGCGCCCGGAATATTTCGCAGACCAGATGCAACGACACCGATTGGGTGAGTCATCGGAATATGCAGACCAACTACAAATGACCCACCAGCTTTGTCACCGGGCTTGTTTTCCGGATGTAGTAGATAATTGTCTTGCGCAACGGCAGATGCTGTTCCTAGTGATAGCGACAATGCAGTCGCTGCTACATAATGCAGCCACGGTTTCCTTTGGTTTTTGGCAGCCATTTTGGCACCTCCCTTTTTTGAGTTTAAACTCGTTACGTTCTGCCTATAGAACCTGTGTCGCGCATCCATACGATGCGCTGATCAGTTAAGTTGCTGTTTCCTTCTTTAGTCGGTTAGAAGCAGGAATTGCCGTGGCCTTCCGCCCTCGCCCGAACGCTGCTTCGACCTGACAAATTTCGGACGCAAATGCTGCCGCTGTTTGCATCGCGGCTGGTATCGGCGTTCCTTTGAGATGTTCGATGACAAAAGCGGCAGTGAAGGCGTCCCCAGCCCCCAATGTGTCGACAACATCTGTCTTTACGATGCTCTGTTTGAAAAATTCGCCTTGTGAAAGGCAGATGGCCCCTTCCGAACCACGCGTAACGAGGACAATACCAGGACCAAATGAAGCGACCTGCGTTGCCAGTTTTTCTGCTTTTTCCGAGCCTCCATCCGCACTGGACAGAACCGCAATCCCGATATGCGGTGCTATCCTGCCCAGGGAGGAGACTGTATATTTGTCTGAGAAGTCGTAGGAAAGTTGGCGACTTGCACCGGCAATTGTGCCAATTTTGTCGTCCAGCATGCTGTTTACACCAACATAGACCAGGTCGAACAGACCCATGTAAGTTTCATCATCTTTCTCAAGTTGATATTCTTCGACGGTGTAGAGATGGCTGCCATCAAACCAGCGATCACCATCTGAATGGCGTACCCGTGACCAAGACGTTTCGCTAGCCGTTCGGCGCAGCCTTGGACAATTCACGCCTTCTGCATGAAGCGCATCTTCGATCTGTAGGCCGAATGCATCGTCGCCGATGCACCCCATATAGTGGGATTGAGCCCCAAGTTTCTTGGCATAAACAGCAAAGTTCAGGGAGTTGCCGCCGGGATACTGCATCCCTCGATCGACATAAATGTCTATTGTATTATCGCCAAGGCCGAGGACGTTCGACATTCTCAGTACTCTACTTTCCACATATAGCGACGGGTCTCCAGTGGGTGATTATGTAACTCCGCGAGGTTTTCTCCGATCACATCGAGAGCAACACCAATGATGTAGGGTGCAACGATTGGCCGGATTTCCGGTTCGATCCCCGGCATCTCGAAATCTTTGGAATCGTAGACCACGAGGCGCTTGCCATAGGTCTCACAGAACCTGACGGTTCTTTCCATCAGAGGTCGACTTGGATCTTCGCCGAGTAGCAACAAGATGGGCACATTCTCATCAACAACCTCAAACGGTCCGTGGAAGAACTCAGCCGATTCAAGCGGCGTTGAGTTCAACCACTGCATCTCCATGAGCGTGCAAACCCCGAATACATAGGCCGTGCAAAACATTGGACCAGATGCGATGTGGTATATGACCTTGTCATGCTCAAGATCCCTCGCCTCTTGAGCTGCGCGAGCAGCATTGCCAGCTTTCGTCAACGCTGCCGCTTTGGGAAGCGCCTTGAGTGAAGACAGCAACTTTGATTCAAGCGGCCAATTGTCCTTTGCCGCAAGCAATCCACCCATAAAGCCAATCATGGCGATCGCCATGGAGGTATGAGGCAAACCAACAATGTCCCGCTCAACTTCAGAGGTTAGGATTGCGTGTTGAACATTCTGCGCCAGCGGTTTGTCTTCCGTAGTTGTAAAGCCAACAGTGATGGCTGGAAAATCTGCCAGAAACTTTGCAGCTTCGACTGTTTCTTTCGTTGTCCCTGACTTGGATCCCATTATGACGAGCGTCCGTTCGTCCAACCTCGGTGGCACCTGCGTCATGAATTCGGCCGGGAAATAACGACGTACTTCTAGTGACCCGCTGTAGTGTTCTATCCAATATTGAAGCGCCAGCATGGATCGGTTGGGCGCGCCGCATGCAACGAAAAATACGCGGTCAACCTTGCTGGCTAACCGTTTACCCAGTGCTGCTGCTTCATCTACGACGTTTGCAGCACCCTGCAGCGCGGCTTCAGTTTCATTCTGGTCTACTACCGCGTCCATTCACTGTCCCTCGACTAAAATAATATGTACCAATAATAATCTGGTACATAAACCAAAGTCAATATGTTACAGTGAAAAAGAATCGGAGCTAGAGAGTGGATGAAGAAAGTCGTTTTGATCACAGGTGCTGATGGGGGCATCGGCAGCGCTATTACCAAGGAATTGGTGGAACATGGGTACAGATTGAGCCTGGGTGCGTTGAATCCGGATCAGCTTGAGGAGCAGTTCGGCCCTCAAACTGATGATATACGCTTTCATAAGTTGGACGCATTTGATCCCGCCACGGCCGAGGCGTGGGTATCTGCTGCTGCCAAGAGGTTTGGTCGGATTGATGGGCTAGTAAATGCCATTGGATTGGCTACCCGTGTTACATTGATGGATGACAATGATGAAGAGCTAGACAAGCTTTGGGAGGTCAACGTCAAAACTCCCGCTCGTCTCACCCGCTTATGCATGCCCTATTTGGAAGTTTGTGGCGAAGGCCGGATTGTTAATCTCGTATCACTTGGTGGCAAACGCATTGCCAATGTGCCTATGGGATATGGCGTAACCAAATTCGCGGCTATGGGCCTGACACACTCAACAAGAACCCATGGTTGGGATAAAGGTGTCAGAGCGACTGCAATCTGTCCTGGATGGGTCAGCTCTCCGATGAGCGTGAACTCCAAAACGCGCAATATAGAGCCGGAGGAGATGACGCAACCTGAAACCATTGCCCAACTGGTCCGTACCGCTCTGGAGCTTCCAAACAATGCGGCCATGGCAGAGATGGTCGTAAATTGTGAATTCGAGGACCTATTTTGAACGATTTATGTATATCAGAGCGGCAAAAAGTTGCCAGCCTTGGCGTAGGAGACTACCAAGTAGTTGACTTCAGGGAGGTAAATCAACTCTTGCGCAATGACGAAAACACAACAAGCTTTGTTTATGAACAAACACAACAAAGTATTCTCGATCTAATCGAGAGAAAAAATTATGTCGCTGGAGACAGAATTCCATCCGAACGCGATCTTGCTGAACGCTGCGGGGTGCATCGTGCAACAGTCCGACGCGCCATTGAAAACCTCATTGAACTTGGAATCCTGGAAAAAAAGGGAACTAGCGGAACATTCATTCCGGCTCCGGTGGTACGGCGGCCAGTTTCACGAACCGCACTGTCTCACTCAATTTCAGAGATTGTAAGACAATGCGGCGGTGAACCTGGTGGTAAGCTTCTCTTCTTTGAAGAGAACCTTGCGGGTCAACGGATTTCGGACCGGCTTGGCGTAGAAGTGGGCGAACCAATGTTCGTCATCAAAAGGTTACGGACCGTGACCGACCTTCCTTTTTGCCTGGAAACAACATGGATACCATGTCAACTCGTCGAGGGACTGGTCGCAGATGATGTTCTTGGAAACACCTCATTTTATTCACTCTTGAAGGATCGCTACGGGATAGAAATAGGAACATCGGAAGCGACGATCCACTCTGCGACAATCGGCTCACGCGACGCCAGCCACTTGAATTTGCGGTCCGGTGAAGCGGCTCTTGTGGTTAACTCGGTAACTTCCGACAGATCCGGAAGGCCAATCGAGTACCTAACATCTCTCAATCATCCTAAGCGAGTGATGTTTACCATCGAGTGATGTGAATTCCCAACTGATTATGGCGAGGAAACTCTTTCCTTTACTAGCTTGATACGACTGAAGAGTTCTATATGGTTTGATTTTGTTGAATGAAAAACTGGGCACTGCAACTTTATCTATTCGACACATTGTCCGAGTATTGGCCAAATTCTTGAGGCTAACCTAGGCGGAACTTCTAAATGTTGAAGTGGTTTGTTCGTGCGATGTTAATCGCTGTAATTGGGTTCGCCGGGTACGCTTTCTATGATTATTATCGTGGAGGATTCTTCAGCGCGCCGGATCTTCAAGAGGGCGATTTTCTGTTGTCCTACACCTCAGGCTTCAAAGCCGTGATGCGTGGCATTCAAGACGAGCGAGAAACCCGTCGATATCTTGGTATCGAGGCAAATGACGTGCCCAGTTGGTACAAAGATGCATGGTCGATCTGCCGCGCTCCATCAGCAATGGAATTAGACGAGTTTGAACAGTCTGGTGCATTTGGTCCTGGCAGCAGATTCGATGCCGTTTGTGAAATAGATGCCGATGGTGACGTATTCATTAGGGGTCGGATCGTGACAGTACCTAAACTCGACTAATCCAGAATGTCTTGACTGGTTTGTTCTCGGAGCAGAACTCCGCGCACTGCACTAAGTGCTATACTCCTAGTGTGGATTTCGGCCGTATCTTTGTTCGCATTCGAGTTTGTAGAATAGAATAGAACCATTCGCTTATTGTCTTTGGAAAGCACAACGTTTCTGGTTGGAACAGATCCTCGAGTGGGATTTTCTTCCCAATGAATCATGATTAGACCGGGTAATTGCATTGCAATATACTGTGTGCAGGGGTTTGCTCAAGCTTGCCAAAAAATGACGAACCTGTATGAAATTGCAAAAGGTCACAGGTGAGTCAGGGGAGTTATCAAATCTCACTGCAGCAGATTTGAAAATCAGTTTTTGCAACAAAAAAAAAATTGTTTTCGGCAGTTGAATATCCCTGTCATTGATGTGTTTGCGGGGCCAGGCGGCCTTTGTGAAGGCTTCAGTAGTTATAAAGATAACAAAGTACGTTTTGATGTAAGGCTATCTATCGAAAAAGACGCCGTTGCGCATCAAACACTTCTTCTTCGTGCGTTTTTCCGGAAGTTTGATTTAGGCAAAGTACCGGAAGAGTATTATCAATATGTACGAGGTGAAATATCCAAGAATACTCTTTTTAAGCGGTTCCCGCGTGAAGCGAAACAAGCATCCGAGGAAGCCTGGTGCGCCGAGCTTGGGGAGACGCAACGGCACGAAGTCCACAACAAGATTGCTGGTGCGATTGGCCAACACGAGCATTGGCTACTGATAGGCGGACCTCCGTGCCAAGCATACTCGATGGTGGGCCGAAGTCGGATTCTAGGTAGACTCCGGGAGGCAATTCCGGAAACGATCGCGCGGGAATTGGAAGCCAACATCAGAAAGCGAAGTGGCAACCTAAACCCAAATGAATTTGCAGTGGCTTTTGCGGAAGCTGCGAAGGAACACGCAAAGGATGTATTTCACGAGGACCACCGTCATGACCTTTATAAAGAATACCTGGAAATTGTTGCTGTCCACCAACCAAGCATATTTGTTATGGAGAACGTTAAAGGCATCCTCTCGAGTAAAGTTAGAACCCAATACATTCTAGAGAGTATTTTGACCGACTTAAGATCTCCTTGGAGTGCGCTCGACTCTGAACGACGCCAAGCTCTAGAAAAGCCGTTTAAAGCTTATGAATATGAGCTGCACTCTTTTGTTGTAAGTAAGACAGATGGCCAAGAACCGTCATGGAACGAGTTTGTAATAAGCGCTGAAGAGTATGGTGTTCCGCAAAAAAGACACAGATTGATTCTTCTGGGAATTCGAAATGATATCTCTGAAAAGCCTAACGTTTTGAAGAAAAACAAAAGAACGGTTTCCGTCAAAGACGTAATAGGTAACTTACCTAAACTGAGAAGTCATATCTCGAGACGACCCGATGATCAGGCTGAGTGGTCAAATGCTATCAAAGAGGGCGCAGAACGATCTGTCATTCCAAATATCGAAAACTGCGAAGTGCGATCCATTGTCAATGGTGCTATTGATAACCTTGCCGAGGAATGTTCAGTAGGCGGGCGGTTTATTAGAGGAAACTATTTTCCTGCTGTAACACTGGGAAAATGGTTGGAAGACAAAAAGCTGAATGGAGTGATTCAACATAGGGCACGAGGACATATGGTTTCGGACCTTCTACGTTATTTATTCGCTGCATCGCATGCTCAATTTACAGGAACATCGCCAACGCTGTATGAATTCCCGAAAGAACTGCTTCCGAACCACAAAAATACTGAAAATCTAAAGAATGGTGCCGGTAGAAAACAGAAAGGAGTTATTTTCGAAGATCGATTTAGAGTACAGACGGCAGATACACCTGCTAGAACAATAACTTCCCACATTTCAAAGGATGGTCACTACTATATCCATTACGATCCGGCTCAATGCCGTAGCCTTACCGGAAGAGAAGCCGCTCGCTTGCAAACATTTCCCGATAACTATTTCTTTGAAGGAAATCGAACTGAACAATATCACCAAATTGGGAATGCAGTTCCCCCTTTCTTGGCTTTTCAGCTAGCTCATATTGTCGCCGATCTGCTTGATAGAACTACTCGTTTTCAGAGGCAAAAGAGTGGACGTTCTTGACCAAAAGCAACGTTCCTACAATATGTCCCGGATCAAATCTCGGGACACAAAGCCTGAGTTAATACTCAGAAAAGCTCTCTGGGATGAGGGCCTGCGGTACAGAATCAAAAACAAACTCCCAGGCAAACCAGATGTTGTTTTTAGAAAGAAGAAAATCGCAATATTTGTCGATGGGTGTTTCTGGCATAAGTGTCCCAAGCATTTTAAACTACCCAAAACACGAACTGATTTCTGGCGAGATAAAATTCAGTCGAATGTCGACCGTGACAAGAAATCAGTTAAAGAACTAGAAGTAGCTGGTTGGTACGTGCTTCGTTTTTGGGAACATGAAATAGCGAATAATTTGGAGCAGGTAATGTCTAAAATATCAAATGCATATCATGTTTTGAATGAGTAGATTCCCGGCCGAGCCATTTGTTTTGAAACGTTAAAGGCCACCTGATTGAGAATCTCTTCCCGGAATCGAAACCATACACTCGTTTGCCGAAATTTATTGTGGGAGAAACGAGTTAAGTAATTAGCTGAAATTCTAAATACATAGCACTGATCATCAAAATCGATACCGGGGAACTCGTATATATCCTGAGAAGGCTTTTTGGTGCTAAATCCTCCTTTCTTTGCCGCGATACCGAGTACATATGGAAGGAATTTTTGATCATGGTTGGCATAATCACAAGCTGGTTGGATTTGCAAAAAATATAATCCTTCTTGTCCCTCAAACTGGTCATTTTTGAATTTGAAGTGCTTTTTCACCTCAGAAATATTGTATCCGATTTCTCTTTTAAGCCTGCTGTCATCCCAGGTGATTTTTAGAACAGCACCACGTTCTCTATGCGGTTTGTTTCCGCTTAATGTCGACGTATGGATCATGCGATTTAGCCGAGCGCCAACGGCTAGTTTGGGTTCTCCAGCAGGATGCCTAAATGCGTTCTTCCACACCAACTTCTGATTTGCGGAAACCGGAAGATGTACAAGACTATCACTAAATATCGGCGTAATCGCTTGGTTGATAGCCTGCATCTTGTCAGAATCCACGTGACGATCTCCCATAGCCTTCGACGCCAATTGACTGAGCAGTGCATTTAATTGTTTGGGGTAATCCTGACTATTTCTTTTGTCATCCGGAATCAGACTATCAACAGTTGCAAGTGTAATGCCAGCTGCCCGGAGCGTACGAGCTTCCCAATCGATCAATGCCGCAATTTGAGGGTTTTTATTAATTGAATCTGTCAGCGCTCCAAGCAAATTGCAATCAGTCTTCAACCGACCATCTGCTGTTATATATTTGTTCTTATTTACTGCAATGACAGCGACCGGGCATTTCTTTTGCTCAAGTCTGTTATCAAGATAACTTTTTAGTTCGTGCGCCTGACCAGCATACCGCGTCCACAATATCAATACAAATGGACCGTTTTCTACGCTAACAAGTTCATCCAGCAATACGCTGATGACCGCAAAGTGCTTTTCTTTATTTTGTTCATCGTTGCCCAACAAGTGCAAATCTGAAAACAGTACTCGTACATGATTGACCATATCATAAGGAGTTGTTTTATCATTTGAGTAATGTATTGGAATGTTCGCTAACCTTAATTCATTCAACCCGCTTACTAAGGCATCCAAGTGAGATTTATCATCATCTATCGCTATAATTTTAGGTGACAGCATCATTTTCTTCCTCAAACAAAAAAGCAACAACTGCACCATCATATTCAAGCGGTATTCCGGCATCTACTGCATTCGTAAAAATCAACCGGGCATTATTGATCTGTAAAGCCATATTTGTATAGTACAAGCCCAATCCAGTTCCTCGTTTGCCGTTATTTGTGATCTTCCTAGTAAAGAATGGTCGTATCAGATCTTCTGGTGTATCTTCTGCCTGAAATCCGGGGCCATTATCCGCTATTACCAATGCTGGACCATCGCCTAGATTATAAGATACACCAATATATATTGCTCTTTTGGGAGCTTCACTCTGATCCGTATCAGGCCAGCGTACCTGCAACCAATGAATTGCGTTGTCTAAGACATTTGTTAAGCAATTGAGCATCATACCAAATGCAAATTTTGCCTGAAAATCTGTCTTGTCAGAATCAATGAGAGGGGCTTCTATCCTGACCTTGTGATAGACCAATCGTCCCCTATAAAATCTGCGGGCCTGTCGGATAACTTTAGAAATCGGCTGTAGTTTAATTGGGTCCTGACGAAGAATATCTGTGATATTATCTAGCAGTTTATCGAGGTGTTCAGCCTGCGCTTGGACTTCCTTAAGCGAACTTCCGCTAGCAGCGGATTGCGACAGTGCTTTCACACCGCGCACGACTTCATGGAATACAATCTGAAGGCTGAGGTTCGACATGCCAGCATGCAGCATTGTCTCCCGCATATCTTCGTAATCGATCTCAATTTTCTTGATGAATTTTTCAAGTTGATCTTGGACCTTCAATTCCGTAGCTTTTTTGCGAAGCTCTGCTAGAGGGACGCGAATCTTTTCAATTTCGGGGTCAGCTTTTTTCTTGGTTACAAGGCGAATCCTGTTCTTATCTTTTGAATACTCTGGCATAAATGCGAATATTGCGCCCCGCACCAGTGCTTTAAAATTCAGATAAGTCTCATTTTCAACAAAGCCTTCGCGATTAGCTTTCTCCCGGAGTTCTTCACTCTCATCAAGTCGGATATTTATTGCACCTGCGACAATATTATTACTTACCCGCTGCGCTGGTTCTTGAATTCGCCAAAGATCGAGACCTAACCAATCGTCTCCAGGTTCTCCATAATTGTAAACGCGGATCCCGTCGCGATAGACCCTAATGCCTCCATTGGCGTTTAAATAACCAGCAGCATCGCTAAGTGAAGGTACATATTGTTGGGTAATTCTATCCCGGTCGAAGATGTAAAACTCGCCCGATATGGGACCAATACCTAATTGCATTTCTGATGTTGCAGTTAGTGTTCTTTTGTAAATTACTTCACCTGAATCTTCATATTCTTCTCGTGGTGAAGGAACTGAAAAACTCCGCTTTTTCTGTTCGATCGTCCTGTTTTCCAAAGAAAGTTCTGGCACTCTACGAAAGTGATACTTCGTTGAAATCTTTCCATCTTCAATTCGAAACTGACAACGCCAAAATGCCAGTTTGAATATATCATCAATCGAACGAATCCCCTTGAGCCATCCTTCGTGCCCAGGCAATTCTAGCCTGGCCTCAAAGTTTGATGCAGGAAGGAGTGATTTTTTTGTTGCCAGGGGATCTAGATCAAACGGTGAGTTCATGGATACGATTTGCCGGTAGAGTTTTCGAATTTCTCCTCTGCTCCATTCGGTACCGCGTAAATCCGAAATAGTAATTTTAGTTCCTGTACTGCGTCCTTTAAATACTTCTGGCTTTCTGAAAAGGACTGAAACAATCGTTTCATCCAAAAATTTCTTTTCGAGTAATTTGTCCCAGTTGATTGAGATCACACATTCATCTTGCCCAGATGCCCGGGTTATTAATTCAATTTTATTTCCAAGTTTATGCGAAGCGAACCTACCCAGTCCTTTTTCGCCCAACGGTAATCGACCTTTTTTTGTACGTTTCTTTTCTTGTCGCTGCTTTTCTCGATGATCGTCCCCTGGGACCAGCCACACATTCTTAATAGTTTGCATGGACATTCCAATACCGTCATCACGTACCACAATGCGTCGGTTTTTCTTTTCAATATCGTGAAATGATACTGTAACTATGCCAGCATCAGCATCATAAGCGTTCTTCACCAACTCAAAAACAGCCAGTCTTGCGCTTCCAATTAGTTGATCTCCCAGAAGCTGCAGTAAGCGCGCGCGTGGCCGAATAGGTAATTGGAGTACAGAATCATTAGATGTCATATGCGAACTCTACTCCATTTCTGAATTATGATCCCACGACATTCTGTATTTGGTAGATATAATCAAAAATGAAGGAAAAAAATAAGTTGGAAAGAAACAGATACAACAATGAAAATTTGGATGCTTACCATTACAGGTCGAAAAAAATATTGGGGAAACGAACAATATGGCAACGACCCTATTCGTAGCTACAGTTATGACAGCCTGGTCCAAAATCATAAAGCTCTTGCAATTAACGACATTATTATTATCCGGGAAGGTGAACGACTTACCGGCCTTTCTACCATAGATCAGATACACCAGAAAGCTGGCTACAAAGAGCTAAATGAGTGTCCAGTTTGCCGTTCTAATCGAGTTAGGTTCAGGCGAACAATTAAACCACATTGGAAATGCGCATACGGTCATCAGTTTGATGCGCCTGAAAAAGCTGTCCGTAATGTTGTTGTCTATGACGCAAAATTTGAAGAACAGTATAGAGAACTGACTCCAAACATCGATTGGCGCAGGCTTCGAAGTCATTTCAGCAATAAAAGTGCCCTATCGATACGGAATGTATCACTACAGTCTCTGCTAAAATCTAATGACATCGAACTAAGACCGTTGCAACTCATCCTAAGACGCCTGTTGGACGAAAATCCCGCAAATTCAGGCGGTCAAAAAGATCCAAAATCAGCAATATATAACGCGAAGAACGCGCTAGGTGAGCTCGTAGATTTTTTAGAAGGATGCAGGGCTAGTGACGATACGGATCCCCGTAACGGCAACAAATTGGAACTTCCAATTGATACCGTTCAACTCACCGCGCTTTGGTCAGAGATTGAAGTAATTCGAGATCAATTAGACAAACCAGAAGCAGTTCTTCAGAATTCTAAAGAACCTAGTTTCGTTATGCAGCAAACCAAGAATTTTTTGTCCGAATTTATTAAGGGTGCGGGAAAAACTGCAGGCGCACTTGCGGCGGCAGGTATTGCAGCCAAGTTATTCGGCTTACTAGATGCAATAATCTTAGCGTTGAAAATGCTGACGCCGTGACGAAATCTTGTCCTACTGTCGGTAAATCTTAGGTCGGCAACTGAATATTTCATACTGTTTGTAAACTTCACTCGAAACCTCTATCAATTTCTATCGTTCTTTGCGAACTGGCCGATTCCAACCGGAAGGCGGTCCTATAGCGAATCTTCCATATTTATCGACTGGACTTTGCGTGCAAAGGAAGCGTCAGTGTGGGTGTGTTGGAACTTCGAAGATTGGATTGAAAGGATGGCTGAGGCGGAGGAGATAGCGAGACTCATCGGCAAGGTGCGGTTCCGACTGGGTCAGGCGCACAATATTGCAAGGGCGGCCGAGACCTGTGCAGCGGAGGATTGTCGGGAGCGCGTGTTTCGTCTGCTGGAGGAGCTGCAAGGGTTGGCGCGTGAAGTCGGTCATTTGGTCTAGGCCGCTATCATCAGCACCTATCCCGACATGAATGAGGCCGACCGCAGCGAAATGCCGTAAGGAGAGCAGCATTTTCCTCAAACCATTTGCCTGGTGGTCGTTACCGGGCCTGTGGCAGTGGAGGCGCTGGAACGGTCCGGTGCCTGATCGGAAGAGGAAATGATATGCTGACCACACAACAAACAGCAAGGAAAGTTGGATCGAACTCCGCAAAGCCAAGCCGAAAAATAGCTAAAACAAGCAAGGCAGACAAGATCATCAACCTGCTAAAACGCAAGCGCGGCGCCTCTATCATTGAGCTTGCTGAGGCAACCGGCTGGCATGCGCATTCCGTGCGAGGTTTTCTGTCGGGTACGGTGAAGAAGAAACTCGGCCACGCGCTGATTAGCAAGCCGGACAACAAAGGCTTACGCCGTTACCAGATCATTGAAGCCTGATCGATGGCTTCACACGGGAAGTCAAAGCCAATTGACCTTAAAGAAATCTCCGTGCTGGACACACTTGGCAGGACCGAGCTTATTGAGTGCTGGATCAGAATGCATGGGCGCACGCCGCCCAAGCATCTTTCTGCAATATTCCTGCGGCGGGCGCTGACCTATGAATTGCAATGCCGACAACTGGGCGGGCATTCTCCATCAGTTCGAAGGGCGCTCAAGACTGCGTTGAAACAGGATGAAGAGGAAGCAGCTTCACCATCAACAGCCCCTATCCTGTCCGCCGGCACCCAGCTTGTTCGTGAATGGAATGGCCGAACCTACCGCGTAGAAGTAGCAGAAGACGGTTTTTCGTTTGACGGCAAATCCTACCGATCGCTCAGCGCCATCGCCAACAAGATCACGGGTACGAATTGGTCAGGGCCACGCTTCTTTGGCCTGGTAAAACGGTCGGGTTCGGACTCACAAAGATGAAGAAGATCCGCTGCGCGATCTATACACGCAAATCCTCCGAAGAAGGCCTGGAGCAGGACTTCAACTCACTTGATGCACAGCGTGAGGCCTGTGCATCTTACATTGCCAGTCAGAAGCATGAAGGCTGGACGCTGTTGCCAAATCACTATGATGATGGCGGTATCTCGGGCGGTCATCTGGAGCGCCCTGCCCTGCAGCAACTATTGTCTGATGTGGATGATGGGGCAGTTGATCAGATCGTCGTCTACAAGATCGACCGATTGACGCGATCGCTGGCCGATTTTGCCAGGCTGGTCGATCGCCTTGAAACAGCTGGTGCCTCCTTCGTTTCGGTTACACAATCCTTCAACACAGCAACCAGCATGGGACGTCTAACCTTAAATGTCCTGCTTTCCTTTGCCCAGTTTGAACGTGAAGTCACCGCAGAGAGGATAAGAGACAAAATAGCTGCCTCAAAGCAAAAGGGACTGTGGATGGGTGGCAGCATTCCGCTTGGCTATGACATTGCCGGGCGAACACTAACAATCAATGAAGGTGAGGCTGAAACGGTTCGGACCTTGTTTGATCTCTATGAGAAGCACGGAACCGTCCGGGCTGTTGTCGCTGAAGCCGAACAACTGGGATTGCGCTCCAAGGTCCGAACATCACCAAATGGAAGGACTACGGGCGGAAGGCTGTTTGATCGCGGTCATGTTAATTACCTGCTGACCAATCCGGTCTATGCCGGCAAGATCCGTCACAAGAGCAAGATCCATAACGGATTGCATCCAGCCATCATTGAACCGGATCGGTGGCAGGCGGTACAGGCAAGCTTGATGGCACAGGCATCACGTTGCAGGCGGAACCAACGGGACGGTTCCAGGGTATCCCTACTTGCTGGAAAGCTAAGAGATGAAACCGGCGACAGACTGACGCCAAGCCATACCAACAAGCATGGACAACGCTATCGCTATTATGTCTCTCATCGTTTGATCAGGCATTCAGGAGAAGCGCATCAAGATGGCTGGCGGTTGCCAGCTAGGCAGCTGGAGGACAGAATTGCAAACGCTGTGCTGGATCATCTGAAAGGCGAGGCTGCGAGCGATCTATTGCTTGAAGCGACTGCCGACAATATCGCAAAACTTCAAGAGATGATTGAGGCCATGAAAGAAGGTGATCAGAACAGATCACACCTTTTGTCGCTGATCAACGAAATCCGGCTGGAACCCGGATCTGCATCCATCACCTTGGACCTACAGAAGACAGGCAAGGCACTGAATGTAGATCCGGCGCTCATCAATCTGAACCATTTACAGTTCTCTTGCCACTTCCAGACCAGAAAACGTGGTGTGGAAACACGGCTAATCCTTGGTCAGGCAAATCAATCCGTTGACCCGTTACTGATCCGAAACATCGCCAGGGCCCATCATTGGTATGAAGCTATCAAATCAGGTCTTTCCTATGAGGAGATTGCCAGGCGCGGTCAGGTATCAAAACACCGGATCATGCAGACCATCCACCTGGCATTCCTGTCACCGCAAATCGTCAAGGCCATCCTGCAAGGCAATCAACCGACAGACCTGACCACGAAGAAACTTCTGCGCAACCCACCTCCCTCATGTTGGAAAGCGCAAATCCAACAGCTGAGCGCGTTATAGGCAGGAATTGCCGCCGCTATTGGTAGGATCAGTCACCAATTCACGCATCAGCGCAATGCCAAACCCCAGTCCCCAAAAAGCCGAACCGAGACAAAGCCATATAAACGAGCCAATATGAGGGGTAATCTAGTCTCAGGTCTTGGGCCACTGTTATAACCCATTGAAACTACGCAGCTATTGCCAGGCAGGAGATACTGGTGTGGATTTACGAGAGTGGGTGGCTGGGGCGGCTGGATTCGAACCAGCGCATGGCGATACCAAAAACCGCTGCCTTACCGCTTGGCTACGCCCCAACAGGACGACCGGACACTCCGGACGAGCGCGGATTGTATACCGATTCCGGCTTCGTGCTGCAAGCGCTGCTTTCTCGATTATTAATCGGTCCTCTTGATGTCGAGCAGCGTCAGCCTTCGGATCCGGCTTGATAGGCTTTGAATGGGCGTTTATATACCGACTCCATTGTCGGAGTGTGGCGCAGTCTGGTAGCGCACCTCGTTCGGGACGAGGGGGTCGCAGGTTCAAATCCTGCCACTCCGACCAATAAAACAATGGCTTAACAAGCCTGGTGTCGATCCAACTTACGGATTTAGCACGAAAAACCGGTCCAGATGTCGAAATTTGACGAGAATTTTGCGTCGCATATTCGGGCAGCCGCCTTTTCGGAATTCCAATCGTGCCATATCAGGGACCTGAACGCCCTTCTTGACAATCGTTGACCACTGATAAATTGCCATGCTTTCCGGGCCGGCATAGCTGCAAGTCAGGACATGATCAGCCCGCCATCGACGTTGATGGTCTGGCCGGTGATGTAGGCAGCGTCCCTGGATGCCAAAAAAGCGACCAGCCCAGACACATCTTCCCCTGTTCCAACCCGGCCTATGGGGACCTGTTTTTCTACCCAATCGTTCATCAGTCCGCCAGGCTCGTATCCGCCAAGCAGTTCCCCCCATTTTTCATCATTATAGGTCCACATGTCGGTATCGATTATGCCGGGACAAATGGCATTTACCGTTATTTGCTCCTTGGCGACTTCCTTTGCCAGACTCTGGGTTACGCCGACAACGCCGAATTTCGATGCCGCGTAGTGAGGTGTGTAGATGAACCCTTGGCGGGCCTGGCCTGATGCCGTGTTTATCAGCGCACCACCCTCGCCATGTTTGCGCATGCAGGCGATCGCCTCCTGACAACACAAGAACACGCCCTTGGTGTTCACATCCATGATCAGGTCCCATTCAGCTTCTGTCATGTCTTCAATCTTGGCGATCGTTATGACACCTGCGTTTTGAATGGAGATATTGACCTCGCCAAATTTGTTCTCGGCAAACTTGTAAAGTTCCTTCACCTCATCGACCAATGACACATCTGCCACCATGGATTCGGCATTCGCGCCATCATCTCGAAGCGCCTGTGCAATTGCTTCAACCCTGTCATCAATGGCGCTGACAACGACGTTCGCTCCTTCATTGGCAAAGCGTTTGGCGATTGCTGCACCGATACCGCCGCTGGCACCGGTAATGACAGCAGTTTTTCCTGAAAAGCGCTTGTCCAAAGATTTAGCCTCCTACCAACACACAAAACCACCATCGACGATCAGGTCGATGCCGGTGACAAAACTCGATGCATCACTTGCGAGAAAAACAGCAGGTCCGGCCATTTCTTCCGGCTCGGCGACGCGTTGTATCGGCGTATCTGCTGCGAAGCCTTTCAATTGCTCAGCAACTTCCGGCCGTTTGTTCATCGGTGTCAGTGTATAGCCCGGACTAATCGCATTTACTCTGACACCGCTAGCGGCCCACTCAGTTGCCAGACTCTTTGTCATGTGAATGACGGCAGCCTTTGAAGAGTTGTAATGGGCTTGCGTCAGACCACGATTGGAAATTGACCCCGACATGGACGCGATGTTGATGATGGAGCCCTTTCCCCTCGGCAGCATGGATTTGGCTTCTGCCTGACAGGACAGAAAAAGTCCTTCGACATTGACCGCATATAAAGATCGCCACTGGTCAATCGACATGTCCAAAGCGGGAGCCGCATTTGCAACACCGGCATTATTCACCGCAATCGTCAACTTGCCGAGCTCGGCCTCGGTGCGGGCGACGGCAGTCTCCATGTCACCGGGAACTTCAATCGACGCTTCAACCGTTACGGCATTTCGCCCCGTATCACGTACCTGCTGTGCGGTTTTTTCCAATCCGCCGCGAGATGCATGCCCCACACAAGCTATATCGGCACCTGCCTGTGCCAAGCCTATCGCGATCGCCTGTCCAATCCCGCTACCGGCACCGGTGACAAGTGCAACTTGTCCAGTCAGGTCGAACTGTTCAGGTATCGTTTTTGTCACCTCGAGCTCTCCCTCGCCATGAACCGTCAATTGAATTGTGTGGCAAGTTCCATGACCGAGACATCATTGGCTTGAGTACGGTCAAGAATGCCCTGAGGAGACCCGTCCGCCATCACCATGATCCGGTTTGAAAGACCAAGCACCTCTTCAAGATCGGAACTGACCACGACAACAGCTATTCCCCTGCTCGCGAGTTCGACAACAATCTCGTAGATCGTGGAACGAGCGCCGACATCAATTCCCCTGGTTGGCTCATCAAGGACGACAATCTCGGGATCACGGGCGAGCCATTTTGCCAGCACCACTTTCTGCTGGTTCCCTCCGGACATCTCGTCTGCATCCTGCCAACCCTGTCCTTTTACACCGAATTTTTCGATACATTCGCCGGCAAACTTGCGGACCCAGCCCTTTGTTATCCAGCCGCTTCTGGTCACCGACTGCCTATTCGCATAACCGATATTCTCCTCGATACTGTGATCGAGTACCAGGCCCTGCAATTTTCGGTCCTCCGGGACGAGCACCATGCCATTGCGGATGGCATCGGCCGGTGTCCTGGGCGTAACTTCCTGTCCTTTCAAAAATACCTGACCGGAGGCAATCGCGTCTGCTCCGGTAATGGCTCTGACCAATTCTGTTCGCCCTGCCCCAACCAGCCCGGCAATCCCAAAAATTTCACCCGCATTCACCCGGAAACTGACATTCGAAAATGAGTCGTCCGAAGCGCTTACATTCCTGACATCCAGCAATGTCTCTTCACCAGGAGACGGGATTTCCGGAAACATGCGTTCAAGGCTGCGGCCGACCATGGCCTCGACGATCGAACGAACCGGAACATCCGCGCTGTCGAATTCCTGGACTTTGTCTCCATCGCGCAGGACCACGATGCGGTCGGCAATCTTCCGGATTTCTTCCAGCCTATGGGAAATATAGATGATCCCGACACCTTCAGACTTAAGCTGCTCAACTTGCTTGAACAGCAGTTCTGTCTCGGCTCCGCCGAGCGCAGCGGTTGGTTCATCAAGAATGAGCAATTTTGCATCCAGCGTCAGCGCCTTGGCAATTTCAATCAGTTGCTGATTGGCCGTGGAAAGACCTTCGACCAGTCGCTTGGAGGAAATATTCAATCCGAGTCTCTGGAGACCCTGACTGGCCCGCTTCTCCATATATGCTCTGTCAACTCTACCGTGCCTCATCGGATACCGGCCGACGAAAATATTCTCCGCAATCGAGAGGTGAGGCAACAGAAGAAGCTCCTGGTGGATCATGGCAATACCACCTTCAATTGCTTCTTTTGGACGTGCGGGAGAATAGGTCGCCCCCTGCCACATCATTTCACCCGCACTGGGCTGGATGGCGCCGGAAATGATATTCGACAATGTCGATTTTCCGGCGCCATTTTCACCAAGCAGCGCAACGACCTCACCTGGACGGACGTTTAGGTCAACGCCGTGCAGTACTTCAGTGGGACCAAAACTCTTTCTGATCCCACGAAGCGAGAGTAATGCAGGAGCGTCAGGCGAAGCCAATACGTTGCTCAATCAATCCATGTTGGAATCCAACTCCATCACGGATGTTTTTCGACGAATTTTTGTGCGTTTTCACATGTGGTCAGAACCGCGTTCGGAATTTGCCGGGCAGGAACCACCGCATCATTGACCACTGCAATTGCCGAATTCACCGCCAGGACGCCCATTGCCTGGGTGCTTTGCGTTGCAGTGACGATGAATGGCGTGTCGCACTTGGCCAGAGATTCCAGAGCGGCAACATCACCGTCGTAGCCACCTACGAAAATCTGGTCAGACAGGCCTGCACCTTCCACTGCCTTGGCCGCACCCATGGCAATAGCATCTGCCTGGCCAAAGATGATCTTGATGTCCGGATGGGCCTGAAGCATGTTCTGACCAATGGAAAAACCTTCGTCCGGCGACCACATCTGTGTCCACTGCTGATCGACCAGCTCAATTCCTGGGTTCTCGTCGATTGCGCGCTTGCAACCTTCATAGCGCTGCACTTCCGGTGTCGTGCCCTTTTGGCCATGAATGATGACCATCTTGCCCTTCCCTTCAGCAAGACCGATCAGGTGGGAACAGACTTCATAGGATGAAAGAATGTTTTCGCCGTAAATGACGGTATCGCCAGGCTCGCCTTCAGGCTCGCGGTCAACATTGATCACCGGGATACCTTCTGCCCGGGCGAGGCGCGTCGGAACTGTTGCCGCAGCAGCACCAGCAGGAATGTAAATGAAAGCGTCGATGCCCTGTGTCAACAGATCCTGCACCTGGCTAACCTGGGTATTGGTGTCGCCTTTTGCGTCAACCGTGATGACCTCGATGCCAAGTTTTTTGGCGTATCCTTCAACGCCCAGTTTGATCTGGTTGAAATAATCTGCCTGAAGATTTGGAACCGCAAGCCCGATTTTCTCGATGCCCACTCCCTGAGCGGACGCTGTTCCAGCGATACCTGCAATTGCAGTAGCTGCAAACATTGCCTTGATGATTGACTTCATGGATATCTCCTCCTTGTTGAATTGGTCCATTTTTAGATGGTACCTGTTACGGCCCAAGCCCGAGCCATTAGTGAGATTTCATTTCTTTCTATGCTTGAACGTTTCGGCGGCCACAGCGAGTACAATGACCAGACCGATGATGACGGATTGCAGAAATGGTGAAACGCTTAGTAGGTTCAGCCCATTGCGAAGCACGCCAATTATCAGCACGCCAATAATCGTACCGCCGACACCACCGGTGCCGCCGGACAGGCTGGTTCCGCCAATGACAACCGCGGCAATCGCATCGAGTTCGTACGCTATACCGATGCTGGGTTGAACCGCGTCGAGCCTTGCTGCAAGCGTGACGCCGGCAAGTCCGGCCAACATGGCGCAGAACATGTAAACAAGCACCGTTGAGCGCTTAACATTAATGCCTGCCAGTCGGGCAACTTCGGGATTGCCGCCGATCGCATAAAGCGATCTTCCACCGGCGCGATACCGCTGGAAGAGGATTGCAACGACAAACACCGCCAGCATTATCGCGACAGTAGTTGTCAGAAATCCGCCATGACGAATTATCGCTGACAGGTTGAACCATGGGGGAAACCCGATGAGCTGAGAACCATCGGTGATCATGTTTGCCAGTCCCCTGGCAATCGACATCATGGCGAGTGTGGCCACAAAGGCGGGAACCTTGAATTCGGTTATCAGAATGCCGGCGACAATTCCCACTACAGCGGATGCCGCCAAAGCGCCGATGATGGCGATCCCCATCGGCATGCCGGCAACAATATTCAAATAGCCTAGGACCATCATGGAAAGCGCCAGCACCGAACCGACTGAGAGGTCAATTCCGCCAATCAGGATAACAAAGGTCATTCCGACCGCGATAATCCCCAATACGGTTATCTGGTCCAGGATGTTCAGGAAATTTCTTAGCGAAAGAAAAGAGTCTGTAGCAAAGCTTAGCACGATGCACAGGGCAATCAGGCCCAGAAGAGGACCGGTCGAACCACCAAACAGGTTAGAGAGCTTGAATCGCCCTGTTTCTTTCTGTTCACCCCCTCCGGTGACAGTATCTCCGACATCCGTTTGTGCCAATTCAGATCCCACCCATTCCATCTCTGGCGGCAAGGCAAATCGCAATTATCATTCTATCGAGACCTCCTCCACGATGAAAAATAATTTTTGGCTTTCCTAATTGTTCAATAGAACTAGAAACGTTAACCAATGTCAATGGCGCTGAACCATGCACCAACTCCAATCCGATATTCCAGCCGAGAGAACAACTTCGATGCCAGTATATTCCTAAATTCCGTGATTATCAGCGAACTTCATAGAGCGGTTGTATGTGGGCGCTCGATTCTATCCACAATATATTTTGAACACGTCATTTGTCCGAAAATTGCCTAACTAGAAAAAATTGGTGTAATTTTGCATTTTGAAAATTAATATGTTCATATAGTTTGTTGTATCCGTTTTGCGGGTTTGGAGGAGAAACCGCATGAGCAATCCATATTTCGCTGACGCGTTGCTCGCTCGAGCCGAGGAAAAAGGCCCTGTCACCATTGGGCTGGCTGGCGCGGGCCAGATGGGTACAGACATTGTCGTTCAAGTCTCGCTGATGCCGGGCATACGTATTGGGGCCATCTCAGAAATTCGGCCTGATGGTGCAGTGGAGGCGCTGAAAATTGCGGGCTATGATGAGAATGATTTTGCCTATGCATCAAATGCCAATGAGATCGATGCGGTGATTGAAGCGGGCAAGGTGGCAATTACGGAAAACCTGGATGCGCTAGCGGCCGCGGGACGGTTGGACGTGGTGGTTGATGCGACCGGAAACCCCAATGTCGGTACGATGTTTGCCCTGGAAGTCATGCGAAACGGCAAGCATATCGTTATGTTGAATGTGGAAGCGGACATAACAATCGGCCGATATCTAAAGGAACAGGCGCGCAAGGCAGGTGTGGTCTACACCGGCGCAGCAGGTGATGAACCGGCCTGTACACTCGAGATCATCGGATTCGCGCGCAGCCTGGGCATGACAGTTGTTGCAGCAGGAAAGGGCAAGAACAATCCGCTGAAACTGGATGCCGTACCGGAAGAGTATGAAACCGAAGCGCGACAGAGAAACATGAATGCGCGCATGCTGGTGGAATTTGTCGACGGCTCCAAAACGGCAATCGAAATGGTAGCGATTGCCAACTCTACCGGCCTGGTCCCTGATGTACCCGGCATGCATGGGCCAACCGCCACGCTCGACGAATTGTCTTCAGTTTTGTGTCCACGCAAAGATGGCGGAATATTACATCGAAAGGGCGTGGTCGATTATTCGATTGGCAAGGGTGTAGCACCGGGTGTGTTCTGCATTGTTGAGACACAACATCCCCGAATCTTGGAGCGTATGATCGATCTGAAGATGGGTAATGGACCCTACTTCACCCTATACCGGCCGTATCACCTTACCAGCATCGAAGTTCCACTCTCTGCCGCTCGCGCGGTAATTCACAATACCGCAGACATGGTTCCCCTGGATAACCCGGTAGCTGAGGCGGTTGCTGTCGCCAAGCGCGACCTCAAACCAGGTGAGACGCTTGGAATGATCGGTGAATCCGAATATCGTGGCATGGCCATAAACTGGCAGGAGGGAAGAGATGCGGGCTGTATTCCAATCGGTCTCGCAGAAAAAGCGATAATCAATGAGCCGGTCAAGGAAGGGGATATGCTCACATACAAGAATTGTACGCCTGACGAGTCACTCATAATTACAAAACTCCGTCGGCAACTGGATCAATTGGACGGTCAGCTGACCGGATCCAACGTCGCCTGAGGCCTACGGTTATGCGCGATATCGTTGTGGGCGTCGATGCATCCACGACAGCTGTCAAAGCCATCGCTTTTGATTCTTCTGGAAAACCTATCTACGAAGCAAAGGCTTCATACCCGCTTGCAACACCCAAACCTGGCCATGTTGAACAGGATGCGGAAGACTGGTGGCGAGCGCTTTCAAACACCTTGAAACAATTGACGCAAGAGGTATCCCCGGCGCGCATCGCAGCTATCGCTCTCACCCATCAACGGGAGACATTTGTCCTGGTGGACAAGCACGGGCAACCCATTCGTCCGGCGATCCTCTGGTTGGACGAACGTTCCCGCGCGGAAGTCGCGGAACTCTCTGCCAAACTGGGTCGGGAAAACATCCGCGATTGGAGCGGCAAACCGCCAGACCCGACGCCCGGACTATACGGATTGATGTGGCTCAACAAACATGAGCGCGGCTCGCTCGATCAAGCTGATTTTGTAGCCGACACCGGGACCTTTCTTCACTTTCGCCTGACAGGTGAGCGGACAGCAAGCCTTGCAAGCGCGGATCCATTGGGGATCGTGGATCTGCAGGCCCGCAACTGGCGGCCGGAGCTCGTCGATGCAGCAGGACTGGGTTCGAAACAATTGCCGAAACTTGTTGCACCGGGTGCCGAGGTCGGGCGCGTTAGTGCCGAAGCATCCGAAGCCTGTGGTCTTGAAAAGGGCACACCTGTTTATGGCGCGGTCGGCGACGGACAGGCAAATGGGCTCGGTCTTGGTGTCACGGAAGAAGGAAAGGCTTGCCTCTCGCTTGGCTCAGGTGTTGTTTTTGGCATGTATGTTTCTCGATACGCAATGTCGGATGCCTATCGAATGCTGACTGCCCCTGACGGCAAGGGCTTTATGCTGGAAACCGTAATAAGATCTGGAATGCAACTCCTCGAATGGGTCATGCGCACAACAAGGTACGACGCAGTCAACGAGCTTGAAAAGCTGGCGCGCGAAATACCGCCTGGTTGCGACGGGTTATTAACGCTTCCATATTTCTCCGGCGTCATGAGTCCTTATTGGGACGAGACCGCCCGGGGTGCGATGGTTGGCTTATCGCTTGATCACACGCCGGGGCATCTGTACCGATCTGCAATCGAGGCAATCTGCTTTGAACAAGCAATTGCTACCACCTCTGTTGAGGAAAGCCTTAATGTCAGGGCTTCCAATATCGTGGCAAGTGGAGGCGGCACAAATTCCCAACTAATCATGCAGTGCCTGACTTCGATCATGGGCAGGCCGATTGCCATCTCTCCGGTCAAGGAAGCTGCTGCCCTGGGGGCCGCGATGCTGGCAGCGATCGGCGCCGGATGGTTCACGGATACAAAGCAGGCCGCCGCCTCAATGTGCACCGAACCCACCGAACTTATTGAGCCGGACTCGAATTTGGTCGAAAACTACGGCCCGCTCAAAACCGTATATGAAGACCTCTATTCAGAATTGAAGCCGACCAGTGATGCGTTGGCAATTCTGTCATCAGGGCATGATGGTTCTTAATCGGCCAGTAATCCCCTGGCCGCATCTTCGTCCGTGACCAAAGTGGTTACTCTTATAAAGGAAAGCGCGGCCCGCAATGCTTCAATCTTTTCGTTACCGCCAGACAACAATACGATTGAAGGTATTTCTGCCAGGTCCGCCAATGGGATACTGCATGCCCGTTCATTGACGGGATGCGAGACCAGGGAACCGTCTGCCTTGATGAAATGTCCCAACACGTCGCCCACTGCTCCCGACTCGCCCAATTCATCCCATTCGTGCGGCCTGATAAACCCGTAATCGGCAATCGGATTGTCTCTGGAAAACGAACCTGTGCTGATGATTGCCATATTTGCACGCTGTGCCCAGTGGAGGACGTCCTGAATGCTGCGCTGGCTCATGAAAGCGGTCTGGTGATCAGGCTCGTCTGCAAAAACGGGCACTGGCAAAACGTAACACTCCGCGTTCAGTCGCCTTGCCAGTTCGACTGCCGCACCCGCAGGATTCAATGGCGAAGAACGGGTCAGGCCGCCAAGCAAAGATACAATAACGGAACGGGCCACCTGTCGCTCCGGGATCTGGCTGATAGCCGCTTTGATGGTTCGACCCCAACCAATTCCGACCACATCTCCCGGTGAAATTCGTGAGGAAAGATATTCGCCGGCGGCATGACCCACAAGGCGTGGCGCATTTCCCGTCTCGTATGCGGATGGAACAACGATCGCTTCTGCCAGCCCAAACCGGTCGACAAGCCTTGATTGCAACTCAAGGCATGATTTCAAGCGATTACGAATCTTGAACTGAACAATTCCGTCTTCGCGGGCAGCCGAAAGAAGGCGGTGTACCTTTACGCGGCCGACACCCAGCATCTCAGCGATGCGTTCCTGTGTCTGGCCTTCGACATAATAATGCCAGGCTGCACGGGCCTTCACGTCATTTTCGTTTTCCTGGTAAGTTACATTTTCATTCATAATACAAATAAACTGCTTAGA
This sequence comes from Salaquimonas sp., assembly GCA_028289365.1. Lineage (GTDB taxonomy): Bacteria > Pseudomonadota > Alphaproteobacteria > Rhizobiales > Rhizobiaceae > BOKV01. The sequence goes on from JANQQM010000060.1 coordinate 109,013, forward strand.
AGGTGTACCATCCATGGTCTTCCATTTTGTCGAATGTAGCGACACTCGACAAAACTGGCAATGAACCCACATTTTCCGGCGCTTGCGTTATCCTCGCATCCTGGTAACTCGATAAGATGAGCGGCAGACCTCGATTGATTGCAAACAGGCCAAGCTAATCTTGGAATTCGGGATGAGTTTCACCAAGGAATTGTCTTGCCGCTGGAGTCAAGAAAGCTACCGGTGTCTGTTGGTTTTAGACCTTCCAATACGCCCAGTATCTTCCTTGCGGCTTCCTCAGGCGCAACTGACGGATGGCTGCGGTAATTACTGGTAAGGCTGGTTGCAACTGTACCCGGATGCAAAGCAATACAGACCAGCTGCTTATGGCTTCTGGCGAGTTCAATCGCGCTGGTATGGATCAGCTGATTGAGGGCGGCCTTTGAAGCCCGATAGGCGTACCAGCCGCCGAGCCGGTTATCGCCAATGGATCCAACCCGGGCAGACAGGGCAGCAAACACTGCAGGCCGGTCTTTCGGGATGAAGGGTATCAGGTGTTTCAGCAATAATGCTGGTCCGACAGCATTTAGAGCGAATTGCTGTGACAGCGCATTCGGATCTAGCGCCTTTAGCGTTTTCTCCGGCTGGTAATTGTCAATCACCAACGCGCCGGTTGTAACGATCATTAATTCGAATTGTCCGTCCAAGCCGCTGATGGCCCGCTTTATGCTTTCCTCATTGGTGATATCCAGGCCGTCTATGCTTCGCGACAGGGTCACGACCTCATAAGCGCGCGCATCCAGCTCTTCCGATATTGCCCTGCCGATACCACCACTGGCACCGATTACCAGTGCTCGTTGTCTGATTTTATCCATTATCGCGCCAATAACTCAGTTCAACGCCAGTATTGAGCCGTTGAGCAGCGTCGCGAATGACACCCAAGCGGCATAGGGCACAAACAGCCAAGCCGAGAGACGGTCGCGCGACCAGGTGACGAATATGAATGCCAGGATTGTCATCAACAACAAGACAATTACGACAAGCGCCATGCCGACCTGCTGGGCACTAAAGAAAATCGGCGACCAGGCAAAATTCAAAGCGAGCTGCACGCCCCATATTTTCATGGCCGTACCTGAGGGCTCGCTTTGCCAGATGCGCCAACCGGCAATTGCGATCAAGAGATAGATTACCGTCCATACCGGGCCAAAAATCCAATTCGGCGGATTAAAGGATGGTTTGGCAAGTTCCGCATACCAAGCGCCGGGCGCGGTCATGGTGCCGATAAGAATGCCGCCACCCAGTACCAGTAAGACAAAGACAATAAGTGATTTCATTGTAAATCTGACCAGCTCAGCGTGGTTTCACAAAGGATGGGTCGGGTTCGCCCTTCAGGCATGCAACAATCCATGGGTAACTATCAGTCACGTAATATCCATAGCTGCCATTCACCGTCATTCCGTTACATTCATCAAGATCGCCAGCATTGGTAAACTCATAGTCAGCCCGATAAAGGCCGTCATAGGTTCCGCCCGGATTGCCGTCACCATCGGGACGGGAGCCCCTTTTCAGTGTGTAGCCGGATACGACTTTGCGTACCTTGCCGTCTGCATCCTTGAAATAGGATCCGTAGACCGGAAACCCGTCTGAGGCAAAGCCAATCACGGGCGAACCATCGGGACCCGGATTGTCGTCGAACAGCGCGTCCGGATTGCCATGATAATGATAGCGTCCATCCGGCTGGGTATGGGCATGGTGATCGTCTTCTGCAAAGGTGGCAAATTCCGACATGGGGTCCAGGAGCCAAGGATCGCTTGCGCGGCAGCCGGCTAGCACATTCCCGTTTGCATCTGCCTGCGGGCTGGTTGGCCGGTAACATCCGGCAGATTGTATATCGACAACTGCACCATTCAGCAGGATAGCATCAAAACTGGTCTGCTCGAGCTGGCTAATAGTGTCTGTTGCCTGCGGATTGCGGGTAACCTTGAATGTGTGCCCGATGGCAGCCACTTTCGAGGCGAAGTCGCGTCGCGAACCGCCGCCGACATCATGGTTTGGAATTCCATTTGACTGGATCGTGCAGTTGTCCTCACCAACCTCAATAATAACAGCGCCAGCAAGCAGTTTGTTTTGTTGGATATCCGTTATCTCAGAGACATAAATGTTTGCATGATCGGCGCAGTCCGCTGAAGTATTCGTCAAAATCTTGTTGGTTATGTCGATACGATCGGGATTGGAGTCGGCGGCCTTTTCTACCTGGGTGGCATCCTGAGCGATAGATGGTATCGCGAATAGGACACTCGCGGTAACGGTCATCCCAAATACAAGTATATTTCGCATTATTTCCTCCTGCCTGTCAGTTTGCCCGGGTTTTGATGGCCAATACAGCAGTTTTGTTAGCTAGTGCAGTAAAGGCAATATGTCCACGTCGGGTACACCAACAGGAACCAGGAGGCCTGCAGAAAACCTATTTCGCGAATGCACGGCTAGATAGCTGAATCGAAATAATTGACCACGCATTATTCGATCTGGTTAACTTGGACCTCAATGCGGAGTGATTTCCAATGGCTGAGACTGTTTCTTCAGAAGACGTGAACGCGCAAGCGACGCGATTGCGCGACTGGCCAGATCTGATCTACCTCCTGCATGAATGGGAAACGCTTTACCGGCAAGGCTCAACCGGTGGCAGCAAGATCATCCGGGGGCATCGGCGACGGGTTCGCGATACGCTGTCGAATATCGTCGACAGCAATCCGGAAGTATCTTTTCGATCTGCCATGCAACTTCCCGTGACCGCGCATCTGCCAAGAGCGCTCGATCTGGGTGCCCGTAATGCGCTGGCCGGCATGAGCAACGCATTGGGTCGGGTCACAGATTTGCTGACCTGGGAGTATGGATATTCACGGGTACCCAAAGCTCTGGTTCAGAAATATGGCTATTGCGAAATACTTGGACCAGCGGGGCCCGTCAGATCCGATCGAATGATCCTGGGATTCGTTCTGTTTGCGCCAAATACGACCTATCCCCAACACTCCCATTCCGATATTGAGGAAAGTTATATTTCGATTGCTGGTGCCTGGTCTGAAAACGATCTGGCTGTTTATGCACCGGGTTCGTTAATCTTGAACAAACCTGGAGAAGAACACCGCATCACCACCGGACAAACTGACCCTTGCCTGCTGGCCTATGCCTGGATAGGCCCGCATGATCGTCTTTCGACGCCAGGCATGAAGTTCTCCAGGACCCGGAAACGAACCGAACATGGTATTTGAGCCGATTAAACCATCAGGGTTCTACCTCCCGTGGCGGATCAGCGTTCAGGAATTTTCAGACCATAGAATATTGGAGCGAGAACAAGATTTTCGTTTTGTTGTTGTCCAGCCTCTTTCAATTTCGCCGAGTATGGGGAACAATCGAAAGCTGCCAAGAGCTTGCACGAAATTACAACATCAATACTGAATATGTTGAGATTGTCAGCCCCGTCTGTACCTGTAAAACAAATGGAACCCCAAGATGAAGCAATCAATTCATTCGATCTACTTAGTTGTTGCAGTCTTTACTGCATTGGTCCTGTCGATATCGGTGCTTCAAGCCCAGGAAAACGATCCCCTGCCGTCCTGGAACGAAGGTGAGGCAAAATCGAGCATTATTGATTTCGTTACTGCCGTCACAACCGAGGGAGGCGCGGATTATGTAGCGCCGACTGACCGTATCGCGACGTTTGACAATGATGGCAATTTGTGGGGCGAACAGCCACTTTATGTGCAGCTCGTATTTGCGCTGGACCGCGTAAAGGAGATGGCGCCGCAAAATCCTGAATGGAAGGATACCGAGCCGTTCAAATCGGTTTTGGCTGGAGATATGAAGGGGGTCGCAGCAACAGGCAAGGAGGGTCTGGCGAAGATTCTGGCTGCAACCCACACAGGAATGACGAGTGAGGAATTCACCAGGATTGCCAAGGAGTGGATCGAGACTGCCCGACATCCGGAACTGAATAAGCCATACACTTCGCTGATCTACCAACCGATGCTTGAAGTCATCGATTACCTTCGAGCCAATGATTTCAAGGTGTTCATCGTTTCAGGTGGCGGTATCGAATTCATGCGACCGTGGACGGAGAAGGTCTATGGAATTCCTTCCGAATATGTTGTCGGCACTTCGATCAAGACCGAATACAAGGTCAGGGATGGTGAGCCGGTGATCATGCGGCTGGCGGAGATCGATCTGGTTGACGACAAGGCAGGTAAGCCGATTGGCATTCACCGGTATATCGGCAAGCGCCCGATCGCCGCATTTGGCAATTCTGACGGCGATTTCGAGATGCTGGAATATACAACTTCGGGGCCTGGCCGCCGGTTCGGCATGATCATTCATCATGACGATGCAGAACGCGAATATGCCTATGACCGTGATTCTCATATCGGCCGGCTGGACAGGGGTCTGGACGAAGGTCCCAAACGCGGCTGGACGATCGTCAGCATGAAGAACGACTGGAAAACGATCTATCCGGAATAAATCAAAGTGAGGCGAACTGGCTGATCAGAACCCAAGAGAGGAGCCAAAAATGCGAATAGTAATAAACCTGATAATCGCCTGGTTTTGCCTGGCATTTATATCTTCCACGACAAGTTTGAATTCTGACGCAAAGGCTCAGGACCAGACCGTGGACCCGGCCGCAATCGAGGCATTAAAGCAGATGGGCGCTCATCTGCGGACACTGGAAAACTTTTCGATGACTGCCCATACCACGCAGGATGCATTGCTGCCGGACGGGCAGAAGATTCAGGTCTCGGGAATATCGATCTATTCAGTACGCGCTCCGGACCGCATGAAACTGGAAGTCGATACAGATGCTCAACACCGCATCTACTTTTATGATGGCAAGTCGGTGACGCAATTTGCGCCGCAATTGAATCTGTATGCGGTCTTTGACGCGCCCGGATCGATTTCCGAAACCCTCCAACATGCCCGCAAGCTGTATTCGGTCTCGTTGCCACTTTCCGACCTGTTTTATGCCGGCGCGAACGAAGAGGCGATGAATAAAATTACCTCGGCAATCTATGTTGGCGATACGTTACTGGATGATCATTGGTGCAGACATTATGCCTATCGCGTCCCGAATGTGGATTTTCAGGTCTGGATCAGGCGCGATGGTGATCCGTTGCCCTGTGAATTTGTTACCATTGACCGGACCAATCCTGCAAAACCCAGGGATGCTGCTCTGATCAGTTTTGACCTGGATGCAAAGTTCGATGATCAGGTTTTCATGTTCTCGCCGCCATCCGGCGCATCGAAGATCGAATTTGACCCGGCAAAACAAGCTGCAAGCGACAATTGAGGAGAACGGCATGATTAGCATCAGAAAAACATTGGCCTTGTCCTCAGCGCTTGCGCTGGCAATCGGTGTAGTCTTGATTGCCGCCAAGGACGCAGATGCAAGGCGTGGTGGCGGTGGCCATCATGGTGGTGGACATCATGGTGGTGGACATCACGGTGGCGGTGGACATCACGGCGGCGGTGGACATCATGGCGGTGGCGGTCATGACGGTGGTGGCGGTGGACATCACGGTGGCGGCGGCCATCATGGCGGTGGTGGACATCACGGTGGTGGCGGTGGACATCACGGTGGTGGCGGCCATCATGGCGGTGGAGGCCATCATGGCGGTGGCGGAAATCATCATCACCACCATCATCATCACCACCACGGGAATGATTGGAACAATTGGTATGACGACGGATTCTGGCCCGGCTATGTGACCGGCGTAGCGGTCGGTGCAACAATCGGCGCAATAGGAAGTGCCGTCTACACCCTTCCTCCCGGCTGTGTTGTTGTCGATTATGGCGGGATTGCCTACCGGCATTGCGACGAATACTGGCTGCAGCCGCGATATCAGGGTTCACGCGTCATTTATGTGCGCGTCAATCCGCCGTTCTGATTTGAATTGCCGATTCCATCCCTGCACGTCAATCCAGATGTGCAGGGATGGTGGCTTTCAAGATTTAGTGGTCAATCGAGGTGGAACACCTCTTCCATCGGGGCCCACCATTCGCCTTCCTTGCGGGTCTCAAGCGGTACTTGCATGGGTCCGCACAGCTTCCACCATTCCTTGGTCTTCGGGTCATCGGCAATAGCCTGATTGTCCGATTCAAAATCGGTCCCAGTATATTCCCAATAGGCAAACATCACGTTTTCGGGTTCGCGCAGGAAAATCGAATAATTGGTGATATTGCTCGCCGACAGCCGATTGAGTATCTCCGGCCAAACATCTGCATGAAGGCGTTTATATTCGGGAATATCCTCCGGACGGATGCCAATCATCAATCCCATGCGGGTCATGCCCATTCCTTTCCTTAATGTCAGGCTCAGATCGCCAGTTTGGTCCAGGCGCTGTTGCGCTTGCTCGACCGGACGCAGGCGTCAACAAAGGCAACACCTTTAACCCCGTCCTGAACGGTCGGATAGATGACTTCCGCGTCTGCACTTTCCTTATTCTGCGTAGCACGGATGGCACGGGCAGCTTCCGTGTAAATATTGGCAAAGCCCTCCAGATACCCTTCCGGGTGTCCCGGTGGAACGCGCGAAACACGCCCCGCCGCCTCATCAGATCCGGCGCCAGCCCGGGTTATCAATCTCTTGGGTTCGCCAAGCGGTGTGTACCAGAGATAGTTGGGATCCTCCTGGCTCCATTCCAGACCGGCTTTCGAACCGTAGATCCGAATGGAAAGCGCATTTTCATTACCTGGCGCGACCTGACTTGCCCAGAGCATTCCGCGTGCACCGTTTGAAAAGCGCAACATTACATTTGCGTTGTCGTCGAGCTGGCGCCCCTCTACGAATGCGCTGAGATCAGCAGAGAGTTCTTCAACATCCAGGCCGGTCATGAAACAGGCCAGGTTATAGGCATGGGTGCCGATGTCTCCGGTGGAGCCCCCTGCCCCCGCCTGAGCCGGATCTGTCCGCCACGCAGCCTGTTTCTGTCCGGTTGATTCCAGATCCTGCGACAGCCAATCCTGTGGATATTCCACCTGCACAACCCTGATGTCGCCAAGCTCGCCATCGGCAATCATCTGCCTTGCCTGACGAACCATCGGATAGCCGGTATAGTTGTGGGTCAGCACGAAGATGGCGCCAGTCTTTTCAACCAGAGCTGCAAGCTTCTTGGCATCGCCCAGCGTAGAGGTCAACGGCTTGTCGCAAATGACATGAATTCCGCGCTTGAGGAACTCGCGTGCCACCGGATAGTGCATGTTGTTGGGGGTCACGATTGCGACAGCCTCGGCGCCATTTTTCAAGCGTGCTTCGCGTTTTGCCATGTCCAGATAGGTGCCGTAATTCCGGTCATCCGCGAGGCCTAGTTCGGCCCCGGATTCACGCGCGCGATCTGGATCAGAGGACAACGCGCCCGCAACCAGCTCGTAGTGATCATCAATGCGTGAAGCGATCCGGTGAACAGCGCCGATGAATGCTCCCTGCCCGCCACCAATCATGCCAAGGCGAATACGGGATGGCCGCGCTTCGCTACGTCCTTCAATTGCCATGGTTCCTACTCCCTATTTGATGCCCAACATCCGGCGATTGGCGGCTTCGTCAGTTCCGCCTGCGGCAAAATCATCAAAGGCCTTTTCGGTGACCTTGATTATGTGGTTGGCGATGAATGGCGCTCCCTCGGCGGCACCCTGCTCGGGATGCTTGATGGCACACTCCCATTCCAAGACCGCCCAAGATTCATAGTCATAGAGGGCCAGTTTCGAGAAAATGGCTGAAAAATCCACCTGACCATCGCCGAGCGAACGGAACCTGCCAGCCCGTTCTGCCCAAGGCGCATAACCTGAATAAACACCCTGGCGCCCTGTCGGATTGAACTCCGCATCCTTGACATGGAACGCGCAGATGCGCTCGTGGTAGATATCGATGAACTCCAGATAGTCGAGCTGCTGCAGCAGGAAGTGCGACGGATCATAATTGATCTGGCAACGCGGATGACCGTTGAGCCGTTCAAGGAACATTTCAAAGGTGGTTCCGTCGAAGACGTCCTCACCCGGATGAATTTCGAAACCGACATCGCAACCCGCCTCATCAAACGCATCGAGAATTGGTTTCCAACGCTTTGCCAGTTCGTCAAATGCAGTTTCAATCAACCCGGCCGGCCGTTGCGGCCAGGGGTAGAGATAGGGAAAGGCTAGTGAACCCGGGAATGAGACGTGGGAGGCAAAGCCCATATTGGCAGAAGCCTTGGCAGCCAGTTTCATCTGCTCGACCGCCCATTCCTGCCGGGCCTTCGGATTTCCCCTGACCTCAGGCGCAGCAAACCCGTCGAATGCCTCATCATAGGCCGGATGCACGGCAACGAGCTGGCCCTGCAAATGGGTTGAAAGATCTGTGATTTCGATGCCTGCATCCTTACAGGTTCCAATCAGTTCATCGCAATAGGTTTTGCTGTCGGCTGCCTTGGCAAGATCAATTAGGTTACCGTCCCAGCTGGGGAGCTGGATACCCTTATAACCGTGGCCAGCCGCCCATTCGGAGACTGTCTTGAGAGAATTGAATGGCGGCTCATCCCCACCAAACTGAGCCAGAAATATCGCCGGACCTTTCATCGTCTTCATCGTTCATGTCTCCTTCGTTTTTTTGTGTTGGCTGCGTTCAAACGGAGCCAGAAATCATGCTTTTTCCCAGGTCTCCCGCAGAAAATCATGTCCAAATCGGTACACTTCCTCACGAGCCGGGAAGAAATCGCGCCATACCCGTGTCGCTGCTGCCAGCTCGGGCAAGGCCCTGCCAAAGGACTCCACCGTGCACCACCGATCATATCCACCCTTCTTGAGGGCTGACATAGTCTCGATCCAGGGCACATGTCCCTTTCCAGGTGTGCCGCGATCGTTTTCCGAGAAGTGTACGTGCGAGATCGCGCCAATATTGGGCGTAATGACGCCGACCGGGTCCTTCTCCTCGATATTTGCATGGAAGGTATCGTAGAGCAGACCGTAATTTTCGGCTCCCACCTTGCCAACAATGTCCGCTGCGTCCTCGACCGTGTTTAGTACATAGCATTCGAACCTGTTGAGCGGTTCAACGCCCAATGTGATGTTTCGCTCGGCTGCGTAGGCGGCGGCTTTCTTGTGGACTGTAACCAGATTGCTCAGTTCCTCTGCGGTCGGAGGCTCGCCGGAGAATATTCCCAGGGGTTGATGGAACGGGCCGCAAAGCACATCGCCGCCGGCAGCCTCAACACAATCGATGGCCCAGGAGATATGACCCAGTGCTGCCTCCTGGACGCCGGCATCGCTACTGAGGCAGCTATGGGCCTCGTCCGGCATGACGCAGACTGCCGTTACGCCCAACCCGTTGTCCCGGGCAGCATTACCAACCTTTTCGAAATGCTCCGGCTCACCGCCAAAAATCGGCAGTTCGACACCGTCATAGCCGATCTTTTTCAGGTCTTCGAAGATGGAGAAGTGTTCTTCGGCAACATCCGTGGTCCACAATAAGAGGTTAAATCCCAACAGCATGACGTTTCTCCTGTAACTTCACTGGCAATTGCACACCCTACTCTGCCTTGAGCGGCAATGTTTCCATTGCGGTTCTGGTATCCTCAAAGGAGGTAATTCCGG
>JANQQM010000073.1 GCA_028289365.1 Salaquimonas sp.
TAATTACGATCACGGTGAAGTAGTTACCTTAGCCAGACCTGGAAACTTTTTCGGCAACGCTATTCGTCAACAAACCGGATGACGTGATCCCTTAATGCGTCCCAATCGGTGAACACCTTGTCCTCTTTCATGTCAGTCTGGGCATGTGCTGCTAGATCGCCATATTCCAGCGTCGCTTCCTGGTAATAATCATGGTCACCGGGTCGGATTGCTCCGGCGACCATGAGTTGGTCGGAAGGCTTCAAATTCGTACTCTTTGAGAATTCCCTGACATATCGCTCGGCATCCGCCCGACTGTCTTCAAATGCCGCTGCCATGCTCACCGAAAGGAACAGTGTCGGTAGCTTGTTCAGCTCGTCCCGGTTTGCGAAAATGAACAATTCCAGTGCTTCCTGATGTTTACCACTATGCACGGAGCCAGCAATGATGACCGCGTCAAAATCATCGATTTTTGGGCGCTCGTTCCCACCCTCGGTATCAAAGGCGGAAACTGAATGTCCTTGTTCTGTCAGCAGCTCACTGATGAAGTCAACGACTTTCCCGGTATGTCCTTCTGTGGTCGCGTATATGATCAGAACATTCATTGGAACCTCCGGTAGTAAATATCGAGCAATTCAGGCCATCAGTGATTCCAGCCTAACATCCAATATGCACCGATGTGTGAAACAAAGCGAACCGGACAAATTGTCTCCCGGCGAATGCGAGCTTCCGTTAAACTGTTCGCACCCTATCTAGAGTAATCAAGCCAAACACGGGAGCTAAAACACCATGTGGCGCTTTCCGATCACCATCGTGGCCATACTGTTGACTGCCAACCTGGCATTCGCCGGAGACTATGAGGATGGCATTAAGGCCTATGATGGTGCAGACTATTCCACGGCATTTCAACACCTGAAGCGGGCAGCAGATGAAGGCAACCCGGACGCGCAGGCCTTGGTCGGATTTATGTTCGCCAACGGTCAGGGCGTGCCGATAAATTACGTCTCTGCCTATCAGTGGTATGAGCTTTCAGCTGCGCAGGGCAGCCGGAATGCAGCCGGAAACCGATCCAACCTTGCCAAGAACATGACGGCAGATCAGATCGCCGAAGCTGAGCGACTGGCACGCGAATGGAAACAATCACGCTGGCCGTCCCGTTTGACCAACTAGCGGACAACTGATCTGACTATCCCACCGTCATTCGTATTTACATTCCAAACTGCGCCTTGACGCCGCTTATGAATGTAACATCATCTTGCTCTTTGCGATTTTTCATATACATCGCGGCATCATCCCCAGCGGTATAGCGCAAGGTTGCCGTACCATCCGTAACGGCGTCCCAGATCACCTGAGCGACAACGTTCGGTTCGGAACCAGCCTCTGCCACCGTGCCAAATGCCGCCATTAATCCGGCAACGACATCCTGATATTCGGCCATCGATTCATCATTTCGGAAATCAAAGGAACGACCTCCGAAATCGGTCTTGATCATGCCAGGCTCGACAATCTTCATCTTGATGCCGATTGGTTCCAATTCGTAATGCAGAGCTTCGGAGATGCCCTCGACCGCAAATTTCGTCCCGTGGTAAAGCGAACCCAGCGGAAATGTCATTTTTCCGCCGATCGAAGAGATATTGACGATCACACCGGATTTTGCCGATCTCATATGAGGCAGGACAGCCTTGGTAACTGCCAGCAAGCCGATTACATTGGTATCGAATTGGCGTTCGATTGCATCGATCGGAAAAGCTTCCAGTGGCCCGTAGGCTCCGTAACCGGCATTGTTTAGCAAGGCATCAATCTTGCCAAATTTTTCAACCGCCGCGTCGACAGCGCTGCTTATCGAAGCGTCATCCACTACATCGAGGCGCGTGACCAGAACATTCTCGAGCTTGTCCAATTCCTCTTCTACATCCGGATTGCGCATGGTGGCGACAACATTCCAACCCTTCTCCTGGAAGAGTTTCGCCGTTGCTTTTCCGATACCTGAAGATGCACCCGTAATGAAAATTGTCTTGTTCATGAATTCTCTCCTGATGAAATCGGGAATGATCGGCCCGGATGGATCAAGACCGGACTGCGATCATCCGGCAATTGGTCAACAGGGCAGGCGTTCCCGTCATTGCTACCTTTACTTAGCAACGCAGAAGGGAAATACACTCGCAGATCGCGCCTAACTTCTGGCGAAGCGCGCCAACATCAATTTGAAATTTTGGATCTTTAAGTTGCAGGAAACCGGGCCTGCAAATAGGCAGGCCCGGGATAAACACTATCCTGATGGTGTGTACCAGATCGGCGTCGTATAGGCCCGCTCCTGCTGGCTGGTAGGCGCGCCCTCGGGAACCTCGGTTCCGAACCGGAACGCGTCATACACATACCAGGGCGGAGTCGGTATCTCGAGAACACGCACATAGTAGAAAGCCTTTTGGGCCGGATCGAAGTCCGGATCAGTCCACACAGTTCCCAATTCCGAGGCACCAATCGAATTTTCCCAGGTCGCGCTGGCGGCATCTACCGTATTGCCGACCGGTGGTAATTTGCCATCCGCCCCAGGTTCACGGTTATCCGACCATACAACATCATAAACTTTCTCATGGGTCTTGCCTTCAGCATCGAGCCAGCCCTTGATGATCTGGATACGATCCAGATTGGCGCCAATCGGATCGCGCAAGGCATACGCCATGAAAGTCGGCGCCGTTGCGTTGTCGGGCGCAGGCGGCATATCCCCACCCATCGGCACGCCTTTGCCATAGCCTACCACCGCAGGCTGGCGGCTGTTCATGTCGTCTTCAGTATAGTCCCAGCCACCAAAGAAACGGACAACCATGCGCGGACCGGTCGTGCCGTAAACCTCCTTGCGGTCCATGGCATCGAACAGCGCAGCGCGCGTGTTCTCATTTGCGTAGACCGCCGTATAACCGGAAGCCACCATCTGCCAGGCAGATAGCTCACCGTTTTCGGTCTTCATGAACGGATGCGTCAACCGTTCGGGCGAAGGCTCATAGCCGGTATGCTTGCCAAAGAAATTGTCTTCTTCCGCGGTTGCCAGGGATGTGTGGCTATCGGTGGCGCCAACGACACCGAACTTGTAGGGATTGGTTCCGAACTTCTCCTCAAGCGCCAATCCGTTCTTCAGCGCCTCGCGCGCATATTCCTTGGCGAGCATGTCGTCGGTTTTTGCTTCCGAAAGATCGAGATTACCGACATCCCAGGTTCCGTAGTCGGCAAATTCATCATCGGGAGAAAGATAGGGATGCGCCTCTCCATCACCCTTAATCTGCGTAATCTCGTACATCCGCTCCCATTTTGCACGCTGCTCGACATATTCCTTGTCGAGTGCGCGGCCGGTATATTGCGCATCAACCGGGAACATGATGCCATTCGACAAATTGCCGTTATGGGCAAACGCCATGGCTGAACCATTGGTTTTCTCTTCGTATGCTTCCAGATATTTGTACAGATCCAGAGGATCGGTACTGCCGATCGGCGCCTGGGTCGTATAGGGCACAACCAAACGTGCCCGGTCTGCGCCATCGCGGAAGATCACATTGCGGTGCATGTTCCCGCCATTGACAAGCGACGTCCATTCAAACCCGATAAAGGTGGTGAACGTTCCGGGATCGTTGAACTCCTCTGCAGCATTGATGACATCGTCCCAGATGGTCGCGTAACGCCTTGCACCGGGAGAATACTGCGCGAACATTTCCGGATCCATCTCGCCTTGGGAAAAGGTTCCGATAAGATCAAGTGTGGCATTTACAGCTTCCTGGCCACCGGCATTGAACCCCTTCGCCCAACGTGCGCCCTGTTCGTATCTGGTAATCAAGGGCGACGATGCCAGCACGTCATTGATCATTCCCATCCCATCGGAATGGTCGGTAATCGCCAGCCAATCTAGCGGACGCGAGAGCCGCAGCGGCTGGCCGGAAGAAGCGGTGATCTGTTCACCACGCGCAAGGCGATAGGCGTCTCTGGGGCTGACCCGGTTACCAAATCCGCCTGCATCCATGGACAGCGATGTGTGCAGATGGTTATCCCCCCAAAGCGGTCGTTTCGGATAGTCTTGTTCAGCATAAGGTGAATAGGCGCTGCCGCTATATTGTTCGGATAGCTGACTCTCATTGGCCTGGAATTCTTGAGCAAACGCGCTGCCGACTGACAATATTGCAAGTGCGGCGACGCTCGAAACTAACGCTTGGGGGCGGAATTTCATCCTTCTTCTCCTCCTGAAAAAACAACCACTTATGTCGGGATGTTCATGTGCAAGCCTACGGCCTCGTTGGACCGAATAGCAACAGGTTATCCGATCAACAGGCATTGCTCAATCGGCTAAATTCAATCTTCATATCGGAGAAAATTTACGTCAGAAATCTTTCGGTTCGTAGATAACTCTGACATCTTTCCAGGTGCCGAATTTGTCTCTCGGCAACACATCAGAAAGTTGGCAATTGCCGGCCCTCAGATTTCTTGCAAGGCTGCTGACAATAGCGGTCTTGTGTTCCTGTTTTTGAACCCCGTTCACAATAACCCGCGGAATTTTCACAATCTCTCCGTCACTCGACAACTCCATGTCCAATGCAATCTGGATATTTGAGGTATCGACAAAGATCGGAATTTTCCAGCACTCGTTCACCCTGGCCTTGAGTGCATCATATTCACTCTGTGTAAGCGTTCCCGACTCGCTGGGGCCATCAGCCAGAACGGCAACCTCCTGCTCCTGACGTCTCGCGCCACCAGCCGTATTTTCCTGGGTATTGAGCAATTGACCGATCCGGTCGGTGATCTCGCGGCTGTCCTCCGTAGAAGAAGCCGAGCGCTTTTCCTTAGCTTCTTCCGGCTCTCTTTTTACCGGCCTGGCCTTTGGCCGGTCCGGCGGTGCATTTTGTGGCAGCGGTATCAGATTGGGCTGAATAGGTTTCTGGTCCGGCTCGATCTTGGCAAGTTCTTCCTTGACTTCCTCTTCCGCTGGTTCAGGCGGTTCCGGTTCTTCAAGCTTGGCCAGTTCCGTCTCTTCTGGCGGAGTATCCTTTTCGTCGCCATCCAGCACCGGTTCCGGCTTCACCTCCGGTGACGACACGACTTTCTCGGCTTCCGGAGCGGCCTGAGTTTTCTCGGTGTCTAGGGGCTTGTCGGTTACGATGCCTTCCCGGGACTTGCTGTCTTCCTTGGCTTCACCGACATTGAGTGCCTCTGGATTACTCTTTGGCTCTTCGGTTTTCTTCGGCTCCGGGTCGGCCTCAGCTTCCTCTTCTTCCTCCGGCGGCGCTTCCTCGGGCTCGGTCTCAAGGCTCACTTCAACGCCCTGTTCCTCAAAGGCAACAAGCGGCGCAGGATGATATCCTGACACCAAAGCCCACACGAGCACAGCTCCGTGCAGGAAAGTTGAAAAAACCACGCTTGTTTTCATTATGCCTCTAAACGCTCAAATGCGCTGATCTCCAATGTAGGGCTGGGGCTACAGCGCCGACAAGGCAATATTTTGTTGAATACATAATGCAAGTGAACACGAAAACGAAGGAATTACCGAGAAACCTGCAAAGCTTGCGGCCGCAGAGTGCCTTACTGGGCAAGCATGCGCGATAGCAATTCGGTATAATCGAGATCATGATCAAACTTTCCATTGTTTAGAAATTTGATCACCTGAATGATCACCAGCGGATTATTCATCATGAAAGTGTGGCTGGCTGGTAATACAATATGATCGGCCATGCCTTCGATCCGCGTACTCTCAACCGACACGGTCCCGTCGTCCGGTCCTGGGATGATCATCGAAAACACCGGATTGATCGACTTGTCTCCTGCAATAACGCCAAGTTCAAAATCCACCGGTCCCAGACTCTTGGCGACAGAATCCGCCTCCGTGCCCAATTGTTTTCCTGCCGGTCCGGTTATCTTTTCAAACAACTCCAGATCCCCGAACGTATCGACGATCTCTGAACCCTTGTTCGGTGGCGCCAGCATCACGACACGGCCGAGATTTTCGGGAGAAGACTGCGACAGCCAGGCCCGGACAATAATCCCGCCCATCGAATGGGTGACAAAATTAAGCTGACCCGAACCGCATTCCGCAACCGCTTCGCTGACATGGGTCATGAATCCGTCAATAGTCTGGTCGGTCGAAGGGTAGCCGTTATTGACGACCTTGAAATCGGCTATCTCCAGCAGCTCCTCCATCAATGCCAGCGATGTATCGCTTCTGCCCAGACCATGGAGAAGAACAACGCATTTTTCAGTTTCCACCGCCGTCTCCTCCGTTTGCGCAAAGCCCGGCCCGGCAAGCGAAACCAGCAGAATGATCGCAACAATGAATCTAACCATTTCAAAAAAAATCCGGAATTTACCGTTGGCACCATAAACAACACCAATATAGGTCTGCATCCGAAAAATCCATCAGGCATGACGGGCAGCAGTCGCAGGATCAGCAGAAGATCAGATGTGAATGTTGAATTTAACTCGTATTGCCTCATCAACCGCCGGATCAAACAGTGGGCTCTTGGAACGATCCAATATCCGGTTTTTACGCTCGATCGCCATTCTGACCAGTTCCGGCTTGCCGATTTCAGCCCATTCCTTCGGACTGGTTCGATCCGCTACCCGGGGATAGACATACTCCGTCTGCATCAGGCCAAGTGTCTGTTCGTGACCCAGGTAATGGCCGGGCCCCTCCAGACAGACCTGCCGCATGGCTTCCAGACTGACACTGTCTTCGGTCACATCGATTCCACGGACACATCGCAGCACCTGGCCCAACATGTCATCACCCAGTACCAACGACTCCATGCAGAACCCTAGAAGCGAGGCATGCATGCCAACCGCTTCATAGACCATGTTCAAACCGCTCAGCCCAGCGAGGACATTTGATATGCCCTGCTCCCAGCCAGCCTGCATATCCGGCATTTTGGCGTCCGCAATTCCTGCTGCAGCGCCGCCAGGCAAATTGTAAAACCGATGCATCTGCGCACAGCCGGCCGTCAACAGCGCCTGCTCACCGGACCCGCCGGACATCGCACCGGATCGTAAGTCAGACACAAATGGCCAAGTCCCGAAAATCGCCGGATGTCCCGGCTGGATCGCATTGATGTAGACAACCCCCGCCAGGCATTCGGCCACGGCCTGGACAATTGCTGTGGCAAGTGGCGCCGGAGCGGTTGCCCCCGCCTGCCCGGCAGAAAGAAGCAACACCGGCATGCCGCCACGGACACAGCTTTCCATCGTAATA